>NZ_RHJJ01000029.1:0-3282 GCF_004212225.1 Escherichia sp. E14V7 | reverse complement strand
ATAAAAACGCCCAGTCTTCCGACTGAGCCTTTTGTTTTATTTGATGCCTGGCAGTTCCCTACTCTCGCATGGGGAAACCCCACACTACCATCGGCGCTACGGCGTTTCACTTCTGAGTTCGGCATGGGGTCAGGTGGGACCACCGCGCTACGGCCGCCAGGCAAATTCTGTTTTATTAACCCGCTTACGCCGGTTAATCTAATCTGTTATCAAGCTTACTTATTGATGTCTCATCCGCCAAAACATCTTCGGCGTTGTAAGGTTAAGCCTCACGGTTCATTAGTACCGGTTAGCTCAACGCATCGCTGCGCTTACACACCCGGCCTATCAACGTCGTCGTCTTCAACGTTCCTTCAGGACTCTCAAGGAGTCAGGGAGAACTCATCTCGGGGCAAGTTTCGTGCTTAGATGCTTTCAGCACTTATCTCTTCCGCATTTAGCTACCGGGCAGTGCCATTGGCATGACAACCCGAACACCAGTGATGCGTCCACTCCGGTCCTCTCGTACTAGGAGCAGCCCCCCTCAGTTCTCCAGCGCCCACGGCAGATAGGGACCGAACTGTCTCACGACGTTCTAAACCCAGCTCGCGTACCACTTTAAATGGCGAACAGCCATACCCTTGGGACCTACTTCAGCCCCAGGATGTGATGAGCCGACATCGAGGTGCCAAACACCGCCGTCGATATGAACTCTTGGGCGGTATCAGCCTGTTATCCCCGGAGTACCTTTTATCCGTTGAGCGATGGCCCTTCCATTCAGAACCACCGGATCACTATGACCTGCTTTCGCACCTGCTCGCGCCGTCACGCTCGCAGTCAAGCTGGCTTATGCCATTGCACTAACCTCCTGATGTCCGACCAGGATTAGCCAACCTTCGTGCTCCTCCGTTACTCTTTAGGAGGAGACCGCCCCAGTCAAACTACCCACCAGACACTGTCCGCAACCCGGATTACGGGTCCACGTTAGAACATCAAACATTAAAGGGTGGTATTTCAAGGTCGGCTCCATGCAGACTGGCGTCCACACTTCAAAGCCTCCCACCTATCCTACACATCAAGGCTCAATGTTCAGTGTCAAGCTATAGTAAAGGTTCACGGGGTCTTTCCGTCTTGCCGCGGGTACACTGCATCTTCACAGCGAGTTCAATTTCACTGAGTCTCGGGTGGAGACAGCCTGGCCATCATTACGCCATTCGTGCAGGTCGGAACTTACCCGACAAGGAATTTCGCTACCTTAGGACCGTTATAGTTACGGCCGCCGTTTACCGGGGCTTCGATCAAGAGCTTCGCTTGCGCTAACCCCATCAATTAACCTTCCGGCACCGGGCAGGCGTCACACCGTATACGTCCACTTTCGTGTTTGCACAGTGCTGTGTTTTTAATAAACAGTTGCAGCCAGCTGGTATCTTCGACTGATTTCAGCTCCACGAGCAAGTCGCTTCACCTACGTATCAGCGTGCCTTCTCCCGAAGTTACGGCACCATTTTGCCTAGTTCCTTCACCCGAGTTCTCTCAAGCGCCTTGGTATTCTCTACCTGACCACCTGTGTCGGTTTGGGGTACGATTTGATGTTACCTGATGCTTAGAGGCTTTTCCTGGAAGCAGGGCATTTGTTGCTTCAGCACCGTAGTGCCTCGTCATCACGCCTCAGCCTTGATTTTCCGGATTTGCCTGGAAAACCAGCCTACACGCTTAAACCGGGACAACCGTCGCCCGGCCAACATAGCCTTCTCCGTCCCCCCTTCGCAGTAACACCAAGTACAGGAATATTAACCTGTTTCCCATCGACTACGCCTTTCGGCCTCGCCTTAGGGGTCGACTCACCCTGCCCCGATTAACGTTGGACAGGAACCCTTGGTCTTCCGGCGAGCGGGCTTTTCACCCGCTTTATCGTTACTTATGTCAGCATTCGCACTTCTGATACCTCCAGCATACCTCACAGTACACCTTCGCAGGCTTACAGAACGCTCCCCTACCCAACAACACATAGTGTCGCTGCCGCAGCTTCGGTGCATGGTTTAGCCCCGTTACATCTTCCGCGCAGGCCGACTCGACCAGTGAGCTATTACGCTTTCTTTAAATGATGGCTGCTTCTAAGCCAACATCCTGGCTGTCTGGGCCTTCCCACATCGTTTCCCACTTAACCATGACTTTGGGACCTTAGCTGGCGGTCTGGGTTGTTTCCCTCTTCACGACGGACGTTAGCACCCGCCGTGTGTCTCCCGTGATAACATTCTCCGGTATTCGCAGTTTGCATCGGGTTGGTAAGTCGGGATGACCCCCTTGCCGAAACAGTGCTCTACCCCCGGAGATGAATTCACGAGGCGCTACCTAAATAGCTTTCGGGGAGAACCAGCTATCTCCCGGTTTGATTGGCCTTTCACCCCCAGCCACAAGTCATCCGCTAATTTTTCAACATTAGTCGGTTCGGTCCTCCAGTTAGTGTTACCCAACCTTCAACCTGCCCATGGCTAGATCACCGGGTTTCGGGTCTATACCCTGCAACTTAACGCCCAGTTAAGACTCGGTTTCCCTTCGGCTCCCCTATTCGGTTAACCTTGCTACAGAATATAAGTCGCTGACCCATTATACAAAAGGTACGCAGTCACCCCATAAAGAGGCTCCCACTGCTTGTACGTACACGGTTTCAGGTTCTTTTTCACTCCCCTCGCCGGGGTTCTTTTCGCCTTTCCCTCACGGTACTGGTTCACTATCGGTCAGTCAGGAGTATTTAGCCTTGGAGGATGGTCCCCCCATATTCAGACAGGATACCACGTGTCCCGCCCTACTCATCGAGCTCACAGCATGTGCATTTTTGTGTACGGGGCTGTCACCCTGTATCGCGCGCCTTTCCAGACGCTTCCACTAACACACACACTGATTCAGGCTCTGGGCTGCTCCCCGTTCGCTCGCCGCTACTGGGGGAATCTCGGTTGATTTCTTTTCCTCGGGGTACTTAGATGTTTCAGTTCCCCCGGTTCGCCTCATTAACCTATGGATTCAGTTAATGATAGTGTGACGAATCACACTGGGTTTCCCCATTCGGAAATCGCCGGTTATAACGGTTCATATCACCTTACCGACGCTTATCGCAGATTAGCACGTCCTTCATCGCCTCTGACTGCCAGGGCATCCACCGTGTACGCTTAGTCGCTTAACCTCACAACCCGAAGATGTTTCTTGCGATTCATCATCGTGTTGCGAAAATTTGAGAGACTCACGAACAACTTTCGTTGTTCAGTGTTTCAATTTTCAGCTTGATCCAGATTTTTAAAGAGCAAA
>NZ_RHJJ01000028.1:0-26110 GCF_004212225.1 Escherichia sp. E14V7 | reverse complement strand
GAATTTCAGGATTTTTCTCTTTGTTGTTACGACCATCTTGTGAAGTGTTTCACGTTGTCGTCTCAACGGAGGCGCATTATAGGGATCCCAATTTTTTGCACAAGTACTTTTTTGATCTTTTTTTCTGTTTGTTGTTTTTTCACCCTTTTTGCTGCATTCACACACAAAACGGTGCTTTTTTGCATACTAAAAGACTTGCACAAGGCCAATAATGCACCCAAAGTCATTAGTAAATCATTTATTGTTGAGGTAAGTATGTCTGATGTTTTACGCCCATACCGCGATCTTTTTCCACAAATCGGTCAGCGCGTAATGATCGACAGTAGTAGTGTGGTTATTGGTGACGCCCGCCTGGCTGATGATGTGGGGATCTGGCCGCTCGTTGTGATTCGTGGCGATGTGAATTATGTACAAATCGGTGCCCGCACTAATATTCAGGATGGTAGCGTCTTACACGTGACCCATAAATCAACGGCTAATCCACAAGGCAATCCGTTAATCGTCGGTGAAGACGTTACGGTTGGACATAAAGTGATGCTCCACGGCTGCACCATTGGCAATCGAGTTTTGGTTGGGATGGGCTCAATTTTACTTGATGGCGCAATAGTAGAAGATGATGTGATGATTGGTGCGGGTAGCCTGGTCCCACAAAATAAACGACTGGAGAGCGGATATCTGTATCTCGGTAGCCCCGTCAAACAGATCCGCCCGTTAAGTGATGAAGAGAAGGCTGGGTTACGCTATTCCGCAAATAATTACGTGAAATGGAAGGACGAATATCTGGATCAGGGTAACCAGACCCAACCTTGATCATCTTCACTTTGTTCCTGAATTAAGTTTTCCGCTTCTTCCTCCAGGTCCCAGCGATGCTGACGAAAATTCGCTAACCACTGTTCTGGCGTATCTCCTGCAAAGCGGTTCGCCAGACTCTCTCCAGTAATAGCGCAAGTGAGCTGCATACCATTTACAAGAGCTGGAAAACAAACGCATTTTTTACTCTCGTTCCACTCTTCCCTGTCAGGAAACTGGATGGCCTGATTCACGCGGACAACTCCTCCTGCAATTGCTTTATAACTGGTGCTACGTCAGGCAGAACACCGTGCCAGAGAAGAAAGGCATGAGCCGCCTGCGCCACTAACATCCCCAATCCATCCGCATTACGTTTTGAGCCTTGCTGTTCACACCATGCCAGAAAGGGCGTTTTTCCCTTCTGGTAGAACATGTCATAACAACAAATACCTGAATGGACGAGCGATGCCGGGATCGCCGGAACATCTCCACTAATGCCACTGGATGTCGCGTTAATAATAAGATCGAACTCGTGGCCTTCCAGTTCGTCCATACCCAACGCCTGAACACTTCCAGTGTGCGCAAACAATTTAGCCAACTCTTCCGCGCGAGAAACCGTTCGGTTAGTGATTGTCACCGCACAGTCCAGAGAGAGAAGCGGCAGTAATACCCCACGAGATGCCCCACCAGCGCCGATAAGCAGAATACGTAAACCGGAGCGAATAAAAGACAGACGTTCCAGATCGCTTAACAAGCCTACACCATCGGTATTGTCACCCAGCAGGCGTCCATCTTCTAACCGCTTGAGGGTATTAACAGCACCAGCCAACGCTGCCCGTTCAGTAAGCTCATCTGCTCTGGCAAAAGCCTCTTCTTTAAAAGGCACTGTCACATTCGCACCTTTACCACCAGCACTAAAGAAAGCGTTTAGCGTGTTGATGAAATCATTGATGGGTGCCAGCACGCGGCCATAGGGATGTTCAATATTCAGTTGCTGAGCAAATTGCTGATGAATGAATGGCGATTTGCTGTGGGCTATCGGATTACCAAAAACAGCATAGGTTTCCATTATGTTACCCCTGTCGAAACAGTTCACCCGTCAGGGCATCACGAATTTCTGAAGGATTTAAACGACCGCCCGTTTCACCTCGCACAACCGGGAAATCAGCACCAAACTGTGCGTGAACTTCCTCTATTGTTCGACAAGGTGGCAATCCACTCAAGTTGGCACTGGTAGAAACCAGCGGTTTACCATAAGCCTGGCACAAAGCAACCACCAATGGATGGTCGGTGACTCGTACAGCAAGCGAATCAAAGCGGCCCGTCAACCATCGTGGTGTTGTCGCAGGCGCGGGAAAGACAAAAGTGACAGGACCAGGCCAGCGAGAAAAAATGGTTTCACGCTGCGCGTCAGTCAGCATGCTGTCATCAATATAGGGTTTAAGCTGCTCGTAATTTGCCGCGATTAAAATCAGCCCCTTATCAACCGGACGCTGTTTTAAATCCAACAGCCGCATCACTGCTGTTTCGCTATCAGGATCGCACCCGACACCGAAAACGGCTTCCGTTGGATAGGCGATGACACGTTCTTCATTGAGGACATCTATCGCAGCTGCGATAGCGTCTCCTTGCAGGTTATTATTCACGTTATTATTCCGCCGAAACCGGCTTTCCACATTGTTTACTGGCACAAAAGTGTTTTACACCCTGCGCGGTTTTCTTTTCGATGAGTAGCGGATAATGACACTCAGGGCACTCTCCGGCTATTGGTTTGAAGTTAATAGCAAATTGACACTCAGGGTAGCGATCACAGGAGTGAAATGTTTTGCCATAACGGGAGCGGCGCTGGACCAGATGGCCCGTCCGACATTGAGGACAGGTAATTGCTGTTTCGTCCGGTTTATCGATAAGTTCGGTATGTTCGCATTCAGGATAGTTACTGCAACCAATAAACATACCAAAGCGTCCCTGGCGTAATACCAGATTTGCTCCGCATGCAGGGCAAACCTGTCCCTCCAGAACTTTGACGATATGCCCATCCGCTGAAGATTTCAGAGGACGGACGTAGTCACACGCCGGATACTGTGAGCACCCAAGAAACGGACCGTGTTTCCCGGATCGAATAACCAGTTCAGCCCCGCACTTTGGGCAGGACTCATTATTACGCACCGTGAACAGTGCTGATTTCGCCATAACAACTTATGCTGAATTAAAGAAATGATTAATGCAGCATACCTTCATTCACTTCAAAGAGTAATTCTTCCATTTGCTGGTACGCATTTTCGCAGCCCGGGATGTTGAACAACACCATCAGGATCACCCATTTCAGATCATCCAGTTCGAACTCTGCGTTATCCAGCGCAAGCACTCGCTCTATCACCATTTCACGAGTTTCAAGGTTGAGCACCTGAATCTGCTCAAGGAAAAGCAGAAACCCACGGCAGCTGGCATCCAGTCGTTCACACTCTTCCGGTGTATAAATACGCATGGAGAGAGGATCCGAGGCCAGTTGCATCGGTTCTGCCAGCCCTTCCTGATAATCAGCAAGTTTTTCCAGCCATAGCAGGGCATTGTAGATATCTTCTCGCTCAAAACCTGCGTCGGTAAGATCCTGTTCAAGTTTGTCTTGATCCACACGCAACTCAGCTTCAGTGTGAATATAGGTTTCAAACAAATACATTAGTACGTCGAACATGGCATGCCCTCCTCAATCGGACATAGCCGCCGGGTACAGCTGCGATCCATCCTGCTAACTCCAGTTCAAGTAGTTGAGTAACTACCTCTGGCACAGGTTGGCCGGCACGTTCAGCGACGACGTCAACAGGTGTTACCTCATCTCCTACGTTAGCCAGGAGCTCAGGAAATGGCAATGCCACGTCTTCCTGATCTGATGAATAAAATGATTTTTCAGGGGCATCTGGCAACCAGTGCAATCCATATTGCAAATTTTCCAGAATTTCTTCCGGTTCCGTCACAAGAATCGCACCTTGTTTTATAAGCCAGTGGGGGCCTTCACTTCCGGGGCTCCCTAATGGACCGGGCAAAGCAAAAACTTCACGTCCCTGCTCAAGCGCACAACGCGCTGTTACCAGTGAACCACTGCGCAAAGCCGCTTCCACCACCAGTACACCTTTACTTAGACCACTGATAATGCGATTTCTTCGCGGGAAATTGTAAGCAAGAGGAGGGGTATCGAGGGGAAATTCCGAGACAAGAGCCCCACCATGTTCAAGCAGACTGGTAGCCAGTCGGGCATGGCGACGCGGATGAATTGTATTGAGCCCATTCCCCAGCACAGCAACACTGACGCCATTTACCTGCAAGGCCGCTTTATGCGCTACACCATCGATTCCGCGCGCCAGCCCACTGGTAATTGTCACGCCTCGCGCCGCCAGCGCCTCACATAACAGCCGCCCCCACCGTTCGCCATACCATGAATGCGCCCGGCTTCCCACTACGGCCAACTGAAATGATTGCAGCGCCTGTAGATCACCAGCAACAAATAGTGCACCTGGATAATCAGCCGTTGCAATAAGTTGAGGAGGATAAAATTCGCTGTCCGCAGGGATTAAATGATGGTTGGGTTGCTCCAACCAACAAAGTGAGCTTTCGATACTCTTTCGCGGAAATGAAAGAAAGCGCTGTGCCTGCCGCAATGTAAGCCCTGTTTGCTGCAATACAACCGCATCAATATTTGGCTGTTCTGCCAGCCAGTGAGCTATACGGACCATATCATCGCCGTACAAGCTGCTGATGCTCATTAAACGCAGCCAAATTTCGGTATCGACCATCCTTATCTCCCTGCCATAAGCAGCCTTAGCAATCTTTGCGATTGGTCAGTGATGCTGTCAATCAGAGGGGGATTTGTCTAGAATAGAAGAAATAATCTTTCTAACTCCTGAACACATCTCTGGAGATTTATGTCAGTTTTGCAAGTGTTACATATTCCGGACGAGCGGCTTCGCAAAGTTGCTAAACCGGTAGAAGAAGTGAATGCAGAAATTCAGCGTATCGTCGATGATATGTTCGAGACGATGTACGCGGAAGAAGGTATTGGCCTGGCGGCAACCCAGGTTGATATCCATCAACGTATCATTGTTATTGATGTTTCGGAAAACCGTGACGAACGGCTGGTGTTAATCAATCCGGAGCTTTTAGAAAAAAGCGGCGAAACAGGCATTGAAGAAGGTTGCCTGTCGATCCCTGAACAACGTGCTTTAGTGCCACGCGCAGAGAAAGTTAAAATTCGCGCCCTGGACCGCGACGGTAAACCATTTGAACTGGAAGCAGATGGTCTGTTAGCCATCTGCATTCAGCATGAAATGGATCACCTGGTCGGTAAACTGTTCATGGATTACCTGTCACCGCTGAAACAACAACGTATTCGTCAGAAAGTTGAAAAACTGGATCGTCTGAAAGCCCGGGCTTAAGGATAAGAACTAACGTGTCAGAATCACTACGTATTATTTTTGCGGGAACACCTGACTTTGCAGCGCGTCATCTTGACGCGCTGTTGTCTTCTGGACATAACGTTGTCGGCGTGTTCACCCAACCGGACCGACCGGCAGGTCGCGGTAAAAAACTAATGCCCAGCCCGGTTAAAGTGCTGGCAGAAGAGAAAGGGTTACCGGTTTTTCAGCCTGTTTCCCTGCGTCCACAAGAAAACCAGCAACTGGTCGCCGATCTGCACGCTGATGTTATGGTCGTCGTCGCCTATGGCTTAATTCTGCCTAAAGCAGTGCTGGAGATGCCGCGTCTTGGCTGTATCAACGTTCATGGTTCACTGCTGCCACGCTGGCGCGGCGCCGCGCCAATCCAACGTTCGCTGTGGGCGGGCGATACAGAAACCGGCGTGACCATTATGCAAATGGATGTCGGTTTAGACACGGGCGACATGCTCTATAAACTCTCCTGCCCGATTACCGCAGAAGATACCAGCGGCACGTTATATGACAAACTGGCAGAGCTTGGCCCACAAGGGCTTATCGCCACATTGAAACAACTGGCAGACGGCACGGCGAAACCAGAAGTTCAGGACGAAACTCTTGTTACTTACGCCGAAAAGTTGAGTAAAGAAGAAGCGCGTATTGACTGGTCACTTTCGGCAGCGCAGCTTGAACGCTGCATTCGCGCTTTCAATCCATGGCCAATGAGCTGGCTGGAAATTGAAGGACAGCCGGTTAAAGTCTGGAAAGCGTCGATCATTGATACGGTAACCAACGCTGCCCCAGGAACGATCCTTGAAGCCAATAAACAAGGCATTCAGGTTGCGACTGGTGATGGCATCCTGAACCTGCTCTCGTTACAACCTGCGGGTAAGAAAGCGATGAGCGCGCAAGACCTCCTGAATTCTCGTCGGGAATGGTTTGTTCCGGGCAAGCGTCTGGCCTGATAGTCCACTCTTCTAAGCCCGGTCTTGCCGGGCATTTTTATACTTATGAAAAAACAACGTAATTTACGTAGCATGGCGGCCCAGGCCGTTGAACAAGTCGTCGAGCAAGGGCAATCATTAAGCAACATTTTGCCACCGCTCCAGCAAAAAGTTTCCGATAAAGACAAAGCACTTCTTCAAGAGTTGTGCTTTGGCGTACTGCGCACGCTTTCACAGTTAGACTGGCTGATTAATAAGTTAATGGCCCGTCCGATGACCGGCAAACAGCGGACCGTGCATTACCTGATTATGGTTGGTTTGTATCAACTGCTTTATACCCGCATTCCACCGCATGCTGCGCTTGCTGAAACGGTTGAAGGCGCTGTCGCAATTAAGCGCCCGCAACTTAAAGGGTTGATTAACGGTGTATTACGTCAGTTCCAGCGTCAGCAAGAAGAGTTATTAGCCGAGTTTAATGCCAGTGATGCACGTTATCTGCATCCTTCCTGGTTGCTCAAGCGTCTGCAAAAAGCGTATCCAGAGCAGTGGCAATCTATCGTTGAAGCCAATAACCAGCGTCCGCCAATGTGGCTGCGCGTTAATCGTACGCATCATTCCCGCGACAGTTGGCTTGCATTGCTGGATGAAGCAGGAATGAAAGGCTTCCCGCATTCGGATTACCCTGATGCTGTACGGCTGGAAACACCTGCACCTGTTCATGCGCTACCTGGTTTTGAAGACGGATGGGTTACCGTTCAGGATGCTTCAGCACAAGGTTGCATGACCTGGCTTGCGCCACAAAACGGTGAACACATTCTGGATCTTTGCGCCGCCCCGGGCGGTAAAACTACGCATATTCTTGAGGTTGCTCCAGAGGCACAAGTTCTGGCGGTCGATATTGATGAACAACGCCTCTCTCGCGTTTACGACAATTTAAAACGACTTGGTATGAAGGCAACCGTGAAACAAGGTGATGGCCGCTACCCTTCCCAATGGTGTGGCGAGCAACAGTTTGATCGCATTTTATTAGATGCGCCTTGTTCAGCAACGGGTGTGATTCGTCGCCATCCGGATATCAAGTGGTTACGTCGTGATCGCGATATCCCGGAACTCGCGCAACTGCAGTCTGAAATTCTCGACGCCATTTGGCCGCATTTAAAATCCGGTGGAACCCTGGTCTATGCCACCTGTTCGGTGTTACCGGAAGAGAATAGCCTGCAGGTTAAAGCCTTTTTGCAACGTACCGCTGATGCCGAACTTTGCGACACCGGAACACCAGAACAACCGGGTAAGCAAAATCTGCCTGGTGCCGAAGAGGGCGACGGCTTCTTTTACGCTAAGCTAATCAAAAAGTGATGAGATAACGGGTCGCGACTGATGAAAATTATCATTCTGGGTGCCGGCCAGGTTGGCGGCACGCTAGCGGAAAACCTGGTTGGCGAGAACAACGATATTACTGTTGTCGATACCAACGGTGAGCGTCTGCGGACCTTGCAGGATAAATTTGACCTGCGAGTCGTGCAGGGGCATGGCTCTCATCCACGCGTATTGCGGGAGGCAGGTGCCGACGACGCCGATATGCTGGTTGCTGTAACCAGTTCAGATGAAACCAATATGGTTGCCTGCCAGGTAGCCTACTCACTTTTCAACACCCCTAATCGCATCGCTCGTATCCGCTCACCAGACTACGTGCGCGATGCCGATAAGCTATTTCATTCAGATGCTGTACCAATTGATCATCTGATCGCACCAGAGCAGTTGGTTATCGATAATATTTACCGACTGATTGAGTATCCCGGCGCATTGCAGGTGGTGAACTTCGCTGAGGGCAAAGTTAGCCTTGCTGTGGTAAAAGCCTATTATGGTGGCCCGCTGATTGGTAATGCACTTTCGACCATGCGCGAACATATGCCACATATCGATACTCGTGTGGCAGCAATTTTCCGCCACGATCGCCCCATTCGTCCGCAAGGTTCGACCATTGTTGAAGCCGGTGATGAAGTATTCTTTATTGCCGCCTCGCAGCATATACGCGCGGTGATGAGTGAATTACAGCGACTGGAAAAACCGTATAAGCGGATCATGCTGGTTGGTGGCGGTAATATCGGTGCAGGGCTGGCGCGTCGTCTGGAAAAAGATTACAGCGTCAAACTCATCGAACGTAATCAGCAGCGCGCTGCCGAACTGGCGGAAAAGTTGCAGAATACGATCGTCTTTTTTGGTGATGCGTCGGATCAAGAACTGCTGGCCGAAGAACATATCGATCAAGTTGATCTGTTTATTGCCGTCACCAACGATGACGAGGCCAATATCATGTCAGCCATGCTCGCCAAACGTATGGGTGCGAAAAAGGTGATGGTATTGATCCAGCGTCGCGCTTATGTGGATCTGGTTCAGGGGAGCGTGATCGATATTGCGATTTCACCACAACAAGCAACTATTTCTGCGTTGCTTAGTCATGTGCGAAAAGCAGATATTGTTGGTGTTTCCTCATTGCGCCGCGGCGTAGCAGAAGCTATTGAAGCCGTTGCTCACGGTGATGAAAGCACCTCGCGCGTTGTCGGCAGAGTCATTGATGAAATCAAGCTACCGCCGGGAACGATTATTGGAGCGGTGGTACGTGGAAACGACGTGATGATTGCCAATGACAATCTGCGCATTGAGCAAGGCGATCACGTAATTATGTTCCTCACAGATAAAAAGTTTATTACCGACGTCGAAAGACTCTTCCAGCCAAGTCCTTTCTTTTTGTAATTAATAAGGCGTCTAATGACGCCTTATTATTTCCCTTTGAATATCAAGGATTAATTAAATTCATTCCTGGCAGGAAAATAGCTTAACATTTGTTAGACTTATGGTTGTCGGCTTCATAGGGAGAATAACATGAGCATTATTAAAGAATTTCGCGAATTTGCGATGCGCGGGAACGTGGTGGATTTGGCGGTGGGTGTCATTATCGGTGCGGCATTCGGGAAGATCGTCTCTTCGCTGGTTGCCGATATCATCATGCCACCTTTGGGCTTATTAATTGGCGGGATCGATTTTAAACAGTTTGCTGTCACGCTACGCGATGCGCAGGGGGATATCCCTGCTGTTGTGATGCATTACGGTGTCTTCATTCAAAACGTCTTTGATTTTCTGATTGTGGCCTTTGCCATCTTTATGGCGATTAAGCTAATCAACAAACTGAATCGTAAGAAAGAAGAACCTGCAGCAGCACCTGCACCAACTAAAGAAGAAGTATTACTGACAGAGATTCGTGATTTGCTGAAAGAGCAAAATAACCGATCTTAACAAGCGCCTGAAAGCAGAAGGCCAGTGGTAAAAAAGTGATTTACTTTCTTGCCACTGGCCTCCCAGTTACCCCGATTGCCATGTTTTCCTTTTCGCATATAACTGCCTTTCCCTTTTTTATTTTTTTCTACACGCTGTCTGAACAAAGGGTCATGTAGTAATGCTTCAATCGCATTATCCTTTATCTGCCCTTTCGTATGCTGATATCGGCTCATAAAAACTCCAGTTGGTTATTTAACGGCGCGAGTGTAATCCCGTCAGTGCAAAAAATCAACAACCTGCTTTGACACCGCTGGCTCCTTGTTCAAGAGCTTCAAGGATAGAGCAATAAACGCTGCTATGGGCGCTACCACAACAGGCATCGTTAAGACGTTGCAAGGAACGCTGCATGCTCTGCAACTCGGCTATCCGCGCTTCCACTTCCTGTAATCTTTCCTGCACAATACCTTTTGATTCCTGACAAGTATGATGTTCAGGATCGATACGGATCGACAGCAACTCACGGATCGACTCGAGACTGAAACCAAGTTGTCTGGCATGCCGAATAAATTTCAACCGTTGGAGATCGCTTTCGGTATACAGACGAAAGCCTCCTACCGTACGAACTTCATGATCCATCATCTGCTGTTTTTCGTAATAACGTATTGTGTCGGGCGTAACTTCTGCCAGTTTTGCCAACTCACCAATGCGATACATAAATTATCTCTCAGTTGTCATTAATTTTATTCAGAAGCTTATCTGCATATTCGCCACGTAAAAATTCAGTGCTCAAACCTGCTTGCCGCAGTTTTAACTCCAGTAAAGATAACTGGCGGCTAACCTCTTGATATTTCGGATCATCCTGACGAATGCCTCTGAGAATATCCAAAAGCTGAATTGCTTCCTTCCGCTGCTCAAGTTCTGGCGGTAAACAGCCGGAATTCTTTAACAAGCGATAGCCCGCACGCAGTTCCGGCGGCACGTGTGTGTCATCTTCCAGGATTAATGGTTCACCACTACCTGGGAGATTTTCAAACTCACCTTTAGCCTGTGCTTCAGTAATATGGCGCTCTGCCCACTGGTCAAGTAACCACATAAATACTCCAGGGGATGTACAAAAAGAGTACAGCTATTGTAGATAAGTGGGGATACTACAGATATAAAAAAACCCGCCGGGGCGGGTTTTTTTACGTTGCTTCAGATTACTCTGCAGCAGCTTCTGCTTTCTCTGAACGATCAACCAGCTCGATGTAAGCCATCGGCGCGTTGTCGCCTGCACGGAAGCCACACTTCAGAATACGAGTGTAACCACCGGCACGGCTCGCGAAACGCGGGCCCAGTTCGTTAAACAGTTTTGCCACGATCTCGTTATCACGAGTACGGGCGAATGCCAGACGACGATTAGCAACGCTATCAGTCTTGGCAAGAGTAATCAGCGGCTCAACTACGCGGCGCAGCTCTTTCGCTTTAGGCAGAGTCGTCTTGATGATTTCATGACGAACCAGTGAACCTGCCATATTGCGGAACATAGCCTGGCGATGGCTGCTGTTGCGGTTCAGTTGACGACCACTCTTACGATGGCGCATGACCTTATCCTTCTCAGTAAAACCTTAACCTGTGATCCGGTTACTCGTCAGCGATGCTTGCCGGTGGCCAGTTTTCCAGGCGCATACCCAGAGACAGTCCACGGGAAGCCAGCACGTCTTTAATCTCAGTAAGAGATTTTTTACCAAGGTTAGGCGTTTTAAGGAGCTCAACCTCGGTACGTTGTACCAGATCACCGATATAGTGGATAGCTTCTGCTTTAAGGCAGTTAGCAGAGCGGACAGTCAATTCCAGATCGTCAACAGGGCGCAGCAGGATCGGATCGAACTCTGGTTTCTCTTCTTTCACTTCCGGCTGACGTACATCACGTAAGTCAACGAAAGCTTCCAGTTGTTCAGCCAGAATGGTTGCCGCACGACGAATCGCCTCTTCAGGATCGATTGTGCCGTTGGTTTCCATTTCGATGACCAGCTTGTCCAGGTCGGTACGCTGTTCTACACGCGCTGCTTCAACATTGTAGGCAATACGCTCTACAGGGCTGTAGCATGCGTCGACCAGCAGACGGCCGATTGGGCGCTCATCTTCTTCCGAATGAATTCGGGTAGAAGCCGGCACATAACCACGACCGCGCTGAACTTTGATACGCATGCTAATAGACGCGTTCTCATCGGTCAGGTGGCAGATCACGTGCTGCGGCTTGACGATTTCGACATCACCGTCGTGGGTGATATCGGCTGCAGTCACAGGGCCAATGCCAGATTTATTCAAGGTAAGAATAACTTCATCTTTGCCCTGAACTCTCACCGCCAGCCCTTTCAGGTTGAGCAGGATTTCCAGGATATCTTCCTGAACGCCTTCTTTGGTGCTGTACTCATGTAGTACACCATCAATCTCAACCTCGGTCACCGCGCAACCCGGCATCGATGAGAGCAGAATACGGCGCAGTGCGTTACCCAGAGTATGGCCAAAGCCACGCTCTAAAGGCTCAAGGGTCACCTTGGCGTGCGTCGAACTCACTTGCTCGATATCAACCAGGCGCGGTTTTAGAAACTCTGTCACAGAACCCTGCATTGTGTCCTCTCTTTGGTACTAAGCTTTACTTGGAGTAAAGCTCGACGATCAGGTGTTCGTTAATGTCCGCAGACAGATCAGAACGCTCCGGCTTACGCTTAAACGTACCTTCCATCTTGCCAGCATCAACTTCCAGCCAGGTTGGCTTTTCACGCTGCTCAGCCAGCTCCAGAGCGGCTTTCACGCGAGACTGCTTCTTCGCTTTCTCACGAATGCTTACAACGTCATTCGGACTAACCTGATAAGAAGCGATGTTAACAACACGACCGTTTACCATAATTGCTTTATGGCTAACCAGCTGACGTGCTTCTGCACGAGTGGCACCGAAGCCCATACGGTATACAACGTTGTCCAGACGACCTTCCAGCAGAGCCAACAGGTTTTCACCGGTGTTGCCTTTCAGACGTGCTGCTTCTTTGTAGTAGTTACGGAACTGACGCTCCAGCACACCATAGATACGGCGAACTTTTTGCTTTTCACGCAACTGCACACCATAGTCAGACAGACGCGGTTTACGCGCACCGTGCTGGCCAGGAGCTTGTTCAATTTTACACTTGGTATCGATCGCGCGAACGCCAGACTTAAGGAATAAGTCGGTGCCCTCACGACGGCTCAGCTTGAGCTTAGGACCCAAATATCTTGCCATTTTCTTTCTCCAACAAACCTGGAAAACGAAGCGTTATACGCGACGTTTTTTCGGCGGACGACAACCGTTATGAGGGATCGGAGTCACATCAGTAATGTTAGTGATGCGGAAACCTGCGGCGTTCAGAGCACGAATAGTAGATTCGCGGCCTGGACCCGGACCTTTAACCATAACTTCCAGATTCTTGATACCGTATTCTTTCACGGCGTCAGCGCAACGCTCTGCTGCAACCTGAGCTGCAAACGGAGTGGATTTGCGAGAACCACGGAAACCGGAACCACCGGCTGTTGCCCAACCCAACGCGTTACCCTGACGATCAGTGATAGTCACGATGGTGTTGTTGAAAGAAGCATGGATATGAGCCACGCCGTCAGAGACTTGTTTTCTTACACGTTTACGTGCACGAATTGGTGCCTTTGCCATTATTCAATCACCCCGATTATTTCTTGATCGGTTTGCGCGGACCCTTACGGGTACGTGCGTTGGTCTTGGTACGCTGACCGCGAACCGGTAGACCACGACGATGACGCAAACCGCGATAGCAACCAAGATCCATCAGGCGCTTGATGCTCATGCTGATTTCACGGCGCAGATCACCTTCAACGACAAATTTGGCAACTTCGTCACGCAGCGTGTCGATTTGTCCTTCAGACAGCTCACTGATCTTAACATCTTCAGCGATACCCGCTGCAGCCAGGATGGCTTTAGAACGGGTCTTGCCGACGCCATAAATCGAAGTTAATGCGATTACGGCATGCTTATGATCAGGAATGTTAATGCCTGCTATACGGGCCACTATGCACTCCTACTATTTAATATGTACGTTCCATGCTGAAAAGCCCGTTTTCAGGATACTCAAATGGAAACGCACAGACATACAAAAGATTGGCTGGCTAATCTAGCCAGCTCAACCCAACTTTGCAAGAAAAATATGCGAATAAATCAGCCTTGGCGCTGTTTATGCTTCGGCTCGGCACTGCAAATCACACGGATGACACCATCACGCTTAACGATTTTGCAGTTACGGCATAATTTCTTGACGGAAGCACGAACTTTCATTTTTACTCTCCGTAACTTCTCGGGCGACCAATTATCGGCCGTAGCCTTTCAGGTTCGCCTTCTTCAATGCAGACTCATACTGACTGGACATCATCAGAGTTTGCACTTGAGCCATAAAGTCCATAATCACGACAACAACGATAAGCAGTGAGGTCCCACCGAAGTAGAACGGTACTTTCATTGCATCACGCATGAACTCCGGGATCAGGCAGATAAAGGTAATGTACAGCGCACCAACCAGGGTCAGGCGGGTCATAACTTTATCGATATACTTCGCCGTTTGCTCTCCCGGACGAATTCCTGGTACAAATGCACCGGACTTCTTCAGGTTATCTGCTGTTTCACGCGGGTTGAAAACCAACGCCGTGTAGAAGAAACAGAAGAAGATGATTGCAGACGCATAGAGTAACACATAAAGCGGTTGCCCAGGCTGCAAATACAGCGAAATTGTTGTCAGCCAGTTCCAACCAGTACCGCCCCCGAACCATGACGCGATGGTAGCCGGGAACAGAATAATACTGGAAGCGAAAATTGCCGGGATTACCCCCGCCATATTCACTTTCAGCGGTAAATGTGTGCTCTGTGCAGCATAGACACGACGACCTTGCTGACGTTTTGCGTAGTTTACCACAATGCGGCGTTGACCACGCTCAACAAATACAACAAAGAACGTCACTGCAAATACTAATACTGCAACCAACAGCAACACGAGGAAGTGCAGGTCGCCTTGACGCGCTTGCTCGATAGTATGGGCAATGGCTGGCGGGAGTCCCGCGACAATACCGGCGAAGATAATGATTGAAATACCGTTGCCGATACCTCGTTCAGTGATCTGTTCGCCCAACCACATCAGGAACATCGTTCCTGTGACCAGACTTACAACAGCGGTGAAGTAGAATGCAAAGCCCGGGTTAATAACCAGGCCTTGCATACCAGGCATATTCGGCAGACCGGTAGCAATACCGATCGACTGGAATATTGCCAGCACCAGAGTACCGTAACGGGTGTACTGGCTGATCTTACGACGACCAGACTCCCCTTCTTTCTTAATTTCTGCCAACGTTGGGTGAACCACCGTCAGCAGCTGGATAATGATCGACGCCGAAATATACGGCATGATCCCCAGAGCAAAGATAGAAGCACGGCTGAGAGCACCACCAGAGAACATGTTAAACATCTCAATGATAGTGCCTCGCTGTTGCTCAAGCAGTTTGGCAAGTACAGCGGCATCAATACCAGGGATCGGAATAAAAGAGCCAATACGGAACACAATCAGCGCACCGATAACAAACAGCAGTCTGCGTTTCAGCTCGCCTAAGCCACCTTTGGCACTTTGAAAATCTAATCCCGGTTGTTTAGCCATCTGCTACTTATTCCTCGATTTTACCGCCAGCAGCTTCGATAGCAGCACGAGCGCCTTTAGTAACACGCAGGCCACGAACAGTTACCGGAGTCGTTACTTCGCCAGCCAGGATCACTTTCGCGAACTCGATCTGGATACCGATAATGTTAGCCGCTTTCAGCGTGTTCAGGTCTACAACACCGCCTTCTACTTTAGCCAGGTCAGACAGACGAACTTCGGCTGTAATCGCTGCTTTACGAGAAGTGAAGCCGAATTTCGGCAGACGACGGTACAGAGGCATCTGACCACCCTCGAAACCGCGACGTACGCCACCGCCAGAACGAGATTTCTGACCTTTGTGACCACGACCACCGGTTTTACCGAGGCCAGAACCGATACCACGACCCAGGCGTTTACCCGCCTTTTTGGAGCCTTCGGCCGGAGACAGAGTATTTAAACGCATCTCTTACTCCTCAACTTTAACCATGAAGGAAACCGCGTTGATCATACCGCGAATAGCAGGAGTATCCTCGCGCTCTACGGTGTGACCAATACGACGCAGACCCAGGCCAAGCAGCGTTGCCTTGTGTTTCGGCAGACGACCGATTGCACTGCGGGTTTGAGTAATTTTAATAGTCTTTGCCATGGTTTATTTCCCCAGAATTTCTTCAACGGATTTACCACGCTTGGCAGCGACCATTTCTGGAGAATTCATATTTTCCAGGCCATCGATAGTTGCACGAACCACGTTAATCGGGTTGGTGGAACCATACGCTTTAGCCAGAACGTTATGAACCCCAGCGACTTCCAGAACGGCGCGCATTGCACCACCGGCGATGATACCGGTACCTTCGGAAGCCGGCTGCATGAATACGCGAGAACCCGTATGAACACCTTTAACAGGGTGTTGCAGAGTGCCGTTATTCAGCGCGACGTTAATCATATTGCGACGGGCTTTTTCCATCGCTTTCTGGATCGCTGCTGGAACTTCACGCGCTTTACCGTAACCAAAACCAACGCGACCATTACCATCGCCAACTACAGTCAGAGCTGTGAAGGAGAAAATACGACCACCTTTAACGGTTTTAGATACGCGGTTTACCGCGATCAGCTTTTCCTGCAGTTCGCCAGCTTGTTTTTCGATGTGAGCCATCTTACACCTCTACCTTAGAACTGAAGGCCAGCTTCACGGGCAGCATCTGCCAGTGCCTGGACACGACCATGATATTGGAACCCGGAACGGTCAAAGGATACATCTTTGATGCCTTTTTCCAGAGCGCGTTCAGCGACAGCTTTACCCACAGCTGCAGCCGCGTCTTTGTTACCGGTGTACTTCAGTTGTTCAGCGATAGCTTTTTCTACAGTAGAAGCAGCTACCAGAACTTCAGAACCGTTCGGTGCAATTACCTGTGCGTAAATGTGACGCGGGGTACGATGTACCACCAGGCGAGTTGCGCCCAGCTCCTGGAGCTTGCGGCGTGCGCGGGTCGCACGACGGATACGAGCAGATTTCTTATCCATAGTGTTACCTTACTTCTTCTTAGCCTCTTTGGTACGCACGACTTCGTCGGCGTAACGAACACCCTTGCCTTTGTAAGGCTCAGGACGACGGTAGGCGCGCAGATCCGCTGCAACCTGGCCGATCATCTGCTTATCAGCGCCTTTCAGCACGATTTCAGTCTGAGTCGGACATTCAGCAGTGATACCCGCAGGCAGCTGATGGTCAACAGGATGAGAGAAACCCAGAGACAGGTTAATCACATTGCCTTTAACCGCTGCACGGTAACCTACACCAACCAGCTGCAGCTTCTTAGTGAAGCCTTCGGTAACACCGATAACCATTGAGTTCAGCAGGGCACGCGCGGTACCAGCCTGAGCCCAACCGTCTGCGTAACCATCACGCGGACCGAAGGTCAGGGTATTATCTGCATGTTTAACTTCAACAGCATCGTTGAGAGTACGAGTCAGCTCGCCGTTTTTACCTTTGATCGTAATAACCTGACCGTTGATTTTTACATCAACGCCGGCAGGAACAACGACCGGTGCTTTAGCAACACGAGACATTTTTTCCTCCGATTAGGCTACGTAGCAGATAATTTCGCCACCAAGACCAGCCTGGCGCGCTGCACGATCAGTCATAACACCTTTAGAGGTAGAAACAACTGCGATACCCAGACCCGCCATAACTTTCGGCAGCTCATCTTTACGTTTATAGATGCGCAGACCTGGGCGGCTGACACGCTGAATGCTTTCTACAACAGCTTTGCCCTGGAAATACTTCAGAGTAAGTTCCAGTTCAGGCTTGGTGTCGCCTTCAACTTTAAAATCTTCAATAAAACCTTCTTCCTTCAGCACGTTGGCGATTGCCACTTTCAGCTTGGAGGAAGGCATGGTGACCGCAGCTTTGTTCGCGGCCTGACCGTTACGGATACGGGTCAGCATATCCGCGATCGGATCTTGCATGCTCATCTGTCTTTACTCCCGTGATTCAATTGGTGACAATTACCAGCTAGCCTTTTTCAGACCCGGGATTTCACCGCGCATAGCGGCTTCACGGACCTTAATACGGCTCAACCCGAACTTCCGCAGGAAACCATGCGGACGACCTGTTTGACGGCAGCGGTTACGCTGACGAGACGGGCTGGAATCACGCGGCAGAGTCTGCAGCTTGAGAACAGCATTCCAACGATCTTCGTCGGAAGCGTTCACATCAGAGATGATCGCTTTCAGTTCAGCGCGTTTCGCGAAGTATTTATCAGCTAAAGCTACGCGTTTTACTTCGCGTGCTTTCATTGATTGCTTAGCCATTTAGTAACCCTACCTTACTTGCGGAACGGGAAGTCAAAGGCAGCCAGCAGAGCACGGCCTTCTTCGTCAGATTTCGCAGTAGTGGTAATGGTAATATCCAAACCACGAACGCGGTCGACTTTATCGTAGTCGATTTCTGGGAAGATGATCTGCTCACGGACACCCATGCTGTAGTTACCACGACCGTCGAAAGACTTAGCGGACAAGCCACGGAAGTCACGGATACGCGGTACAGCAATAGTGATCAGGCGCTCAAAGAACTCCCACATGCGTTCGCCACGCAGAGTTACTTTACAGCCGATCGGATAGCCCTGACGGATTTTGAAGCCTGCAACAGATTTGCGTGCTTTGGTGATCAGCGGTTTTTGACCGGAGATTGCTGCCAGGTCTGCTGCTGCGTTATCCAGCAGTTTTTTGTCAGCGATCGCTTCACCAACACCCATGTTCAGGGTGATCTTCTCGACCCGAGGGACTTGCATGACAGAATTGTAGTTAAACTCAGTCATGAGTTTTTTAACTACTTCGTCTTTGTAGTAATCATGCAGTTTCGCCATCGTACTACTCCAAATTACTTGATAGTTTCGCTGTTAGACTTGAAGAAACGGACTTTTTTGCCGTCTTCGAATCTAAAGCCTACACGGTCAGCCTTGCCGGTTGCCGCATTGAAGATTGCTACGTTGGAAACCTGAATAGCGGCTTCTTTTTCAACGATGCCACCCGGTTGGTTCAGGGCCGGAACCGGCTTCTGATGTTTCTTAACCAGGTTGATACCTTCAACAATGACCTTGCCGGAAGACAGGACATTCTTAACTTTACCGCGTTTACCTTTATCTTTACCGGTTAACACGATAACTTCGTCATCACGACGGATTTTCGCTGCCATGATTCGCTCCTTAGAGTACTTCTGGTGCCAGAGAGATAATTTTCATGAACTTCTCACTACGAAGCTCACGAGTTACCGGCCCAAAAATACGCGTACCGATAGGCTGCTCGCTGTTGTTGTTCAGAAGAACACAAGCATTACCATCGAAGCGAATGACAGAACCGTCCGGGCGACGAACACCCTTCTTGGTGCGCACCACTACCGCCTTCAGCACATCACCTTTTTTGACCTTACCACGCGGAATTGCTTCTTTGATGGTGATCTTGATGATGTCGCCTACGCCTGCGTAGCGACGGTGCGAGCCACCCAGAACCTTGATACACATTACGCGACGTGCACCGGAGTTGTCGGCGACGTTCAGCATAGTCTGTTCTTGGATCATTTTAGTGCTCCGCTAATGTCAACTACTACTGAGACCCGAAAATCAGGTCGTTAAAAATCCCCATATCGAGGGCGCGGCATTATAACACCGCTTCAAGGATATGGGTAGAAAAAATAAACGGCTCATTTCTGAGCCGTTTATTCGTATCGAGAGAGTGTACTGTATTACAGAACCGCTTTCTCTACAACGCGAACCAGCGTCCAGGATTTAGTCTTGGACAGCGGACGGCATTCGCGGATTTCAACCACGTCACCGATACCGCATTCGTTGTTCTCGTCATGTACGTGCAGTTTGGTCGTACGCTTGATGAATTTACCGTAGATCGGGTGTTTCACAAAACGTTCGATAGCAACAACAATGGATTTCTCCATTTTGTCGCTAACAACGCGACCTTGCAGAGTACGGATTTTATCGGTCATTACGCACCCGCCTTCTCGTTCAGTAAAGTCTTAACGCGTGCGACATCGCGACGCACTTGCTTCAACAGGTGAGACTGTTGCAGCTGGCCACTTGCAGCCTGCATACGCAGGTTGAACTGCTCACGCAGCAGGTTCAGCAGCTCGGTGTTCAGCTCTTCAACGCTCTTCTCACGCAGCTCTTTTGCTTTCATTACATCACCGTCTTAGTTACAAAGGTGGTTTTAATCGGCAGTTTCGCTGCTGCCAGCTTGAATGCTTCACGGGCCAGCTCTTCCGGAACACCGTCCATTTCATACAGGACTTTACCCGGCTGAATCAAGGCAACCCAATACTCCACGTTACCTTTACCTTTACCCATACGCACTGCCAGCGGCTTTTCAGTGATCGGTTTGTCCGGGAACACACGGATCCAGATCTTACCTTGACGCTTAACTGCACGGGTCATAGCACGACGTGCTGCTTCGATCTGACGTGCAGTCAGACGACCACGGCCAACAGCTTTCAGACCGAAGCTGCCGAAGCTAACATCCGTACCCTGCGCCAGACCGCGGTTACGGCCTTTGTGCATTTTACGGAATTTTGTACGCTTTGGTTGTAACATCAGCGACGCTCCTTATTTACGGCCTTTACGCTGCTGCTTTTTAGGCTGAGCAGCCGGTTTTTCCGGTTGTTCAACAGCAGCCATACCACCCAGGATCTCGCCTTTGAAGATCCACACTTTAACGCCGATTACACCGTAAGTGGTGTGCGCTTCAGAGGTGTTGTAGTCGATGTCAGCACGCAGAGTGTGCAGCGGTACGCGACCTTCGCGGTACCATTCGGTACGTGCGATTTCCGCGCCGCCCAGACGGCCGCTAACTTCAACTTTAATACCTTTAGCGCCCAGACGCATTGCGTTCTGTACAGCACGCTTCATAGCACGACGGAACATAACGCGACGTTCCAGCTGAGAAGTGATGCTGTCAGCAACCAGTTTTGCGTCCAGTTCAGGCTTACGAACTTCGGCGATGTTGATCTGTGCAGGAACGCCAGCGATGTCCGCTACGACCTTACGCAGTTTTTCTACGTCTTCACCTTTTTTACCGATAACGATACCCGGGCGAGCAGTGTGAATGGTTACACGAATGCTCTTAGCCGGACGCTCGATAACGATACGAGATACGGACGCTTTAGCCAGTTCCTTTGTCAGGTACTGACGTACTTTAAAATCGCTGTCCAGGTTGTCAGCGAATTCTTTGGTGTTCGCAAACCAGGTAGAGTTCCATGGTTTTACAATACCCAGGCGAATACCATTAGGATGTACTTTCTGACCCATTGCTAGTCTCCAGAGTCTCAGCGATCGGACACAACCACAGTGATGTGGCTGGTGCGCTTCAGGATGCGATCTGCACGACCTTTTGCACGCGGCATAATGCGCTTCATGCTCGGGCCTTCGTCTACGAAAATTTTCGTAACTTTCAGATCGTCAATGTCAGCGCCATCGTTGTGTTCAGCGTTAGCAATGGCAGATTCCAGAACTTTCTTGACCAGTACAGCCGCTTTCTTGTTGGTGTAGGTCAAAATATCCAGAGCCTGCGACACTTTCTTACCGCGAATCAGGTCAGCAACAAGGCGAACCTTCTGAGCAGAAGAACGAGCATGGCGATGTTTAGCGATAGTTTCCATCTCTTCCTCCTACCTTATTTCTTTTTCGCTTTTTTATCAGCAGCGTGGCCGCGATAAGTACGAGTCGGTGCGAATTCACCCAGTTTGTGGCCGACCATTTCGTCGGTTACAAATACCGGAACGTGCTGACGACCATTATGGACAGCGATGGTCAAACCGATCATGTTAGGAAAGATCGTTGAACGACGGGACCAAGTGCGCAGGGGCTTCTTGTCTCCGCTTTCCACCGCTTTCTCTACCTTCTTCAGCAAGTGCAGGTCAATAAAAGGACCTTTCTTGAGAGAACGTGGCATGGCTTATCCTCTAAAATTATTTGCTACGGCGACGTACGATGAATTTATCAGTACGCTTGTTGCTGCGGGTCTTCTTACCTTTGGTCTGAACGCCCCACGGAGTTACCGGGTGCTTACCAAAGTTACGACCTTCACCACCACCATGTGGGTGGTCTACCGGGTTCATCGCGGTACCGCGAACGGTCGGACGAACACCACGCCAGCGTGCAGCACCTGCTTTACCCAGAACGCGCAGCATATGCTCAGCATTGCCAACTTCGCCCAGAGTTGCACGGCAGTCTGCTTCTACTTTACGCATTTCACCAGAACGCAGACGCAGGGTGACATAAGCACCATCACGAGCAACGATCTGAACGTAAGTACCAGCGGAACGTGCCAGCTGACCGCCTTTACCTGGTTTCATTTCTACGTTGTGAACAGTAGAACCAACCGGGATGTTGCGCATCGGCAGGGTGTTACCTGGTTTGATTGCAGCATCAACGCCAGACTGAATCTGGTCGCCAGCTTTCAGGCCTTTAGGGGCCAGGATGTAACGGCGTTCACCGTCTTTGTACAGAACCAGCGCGATGTTCGCGGAACGGTTCGGATCGTACTCAAGACGTTCAACAACTGCCGGGATACCGTCTTTGTTGCGTTTGAAGTCAACAATACGGTAAGCCTGCTTGTGGCCACCACCGATATGACGAGTGGTGATACGGCCATTGTTGTTACGACCACCGGATTTGCTGTTTTTTTCCAGCAACGGAGCAAAAGGTTTGCCCTTGTGCAGCTCAGGGTTAACCACTTTAACAACGTGGCGACGACCCGGAGATGTCGGTTTACATTTAACAACTGCCATTGTATTACTCCTCCGACTTACTCAGCGCCGCCAACGAAGTCCAGATTCTGGCCTTCTTTCAGGGTGACGTAAGCTTTTTTCCAGTCGCTACGACGACCGATACGCTGTCCGTG
This sequence comes from Escherichia sp. E14V7, assembly GCF_004212225.1. Taxonomy (NCBI): domain Bacteria; kingdom Pseudomonadati; phylum Pseudomonadota; class Gammaproteobacteria; order Enterobacterales; family Enterobacteriaceae; genus Escherichia; species Escherichia sp. E14V7. The sequence goes on along the minus strand of NZ_RHJJ01000028.1, from coordinate 3,613 downwards.
ACGTTTAACTTTCCCTTTAACTACCAGGGTGTTAACGACTTCGACTTCGACTTCAAACAGTTTCTGCACAGCAGCTTTGATTTCTGCTTTGGTCGCGTCTTTAGCAACTTTGAGTACGATGGTGTTGGATTTTTCCATCGCAGTAGACGCTTTTTCAGAAACGTGCGGTGCACGCAGCACCTTCAGCAGACGTTCTTCACGAATCATGCCAGCATCTCCTCAACTTGCTTAACAGCATCAGCAGTCATTACGACTTTGTCGAAGGCGATCAGGCTAACCGGGTCGATACCAGTTGCATCGCGTACGTCAACCTTGTGCAGGTTGCGCGCAGCCAGGAACAGGTTCTCGTCCAGCTCACCGGTGATGATCAGCACATCTTCCAGAGCCATGTCTTTCAGTTTCTGTGCCAGCAGCTTGGTTTTCGGTGCTTCTACAGAGAACTTCTCGACAACGATCAGACGATCCTGACGTACCAGTTCGGACAGGATGCTTTTCAGCGCGCCGCGGTACATCTTCTTGTTAACTTTTTGACTGTGGTCCTGCGGACGAGCAGCGAAGGTCACGCCACCAGAACGCCAAATCGGGCTCTTGATAGAACCAGAACGCGCACGGCCGGTGCCTTTCTGGCGCCACGGTTTTTTACCGGAACCAGTTACTTCAGCACGAGTCTTCTGAGCACGAGTACCCTGACGAGCACCGGCTGCATAAGCAACAACAACCTGGTGAACCAGCGCTTCGTTGAAATCACGACCGAAGGTAGTTTCGGAAACAGTCAGCGCGCTCTGCGCGTCTTTCAATACTAATTCCATTGCTATCTCCTTACGCCTTCACAGCTGGTTTAACGATCAGGTCGCTACCGGTTGCACCCGGGACAGCACCTTTAACCAGCAGCAGGTTGCGCTCAGCGTCAACGCGTACTACGTCAAGGCTCTGAACGGTTACACGTTCGTTACCCATCTGACCTGCCATTTTCTTGCCTTTGAACACTTTGCCCGGAGTCTGGTTCTGACCGATAGAACCCGGAACGCGGTGAGACAAGGAGTTACCGTGGGTTGCGTCCTGGGTACGGAAGTTCCAGCGCTTAACGGTACCTGCGAAACCTTTACCTTTAGAGGTGCCAGTTACGTCAACTTTTTTAACGTCAGCAAACAGTTCAACGCTAATGCTCTGACCTACAGTGAACTCTTCGCCTTCAGCCAGGCGGAATTCCCACAGACCACGGCCAGCTTCTACGCCAGCTTTAGCGAAGTGGCCAGCTTCAGGCTTGGTCACACGGTTAGCTTTTTTAGCACCGGTGGTTACCTGAATAGCACGGTAGCCATCGTTAGCCAGGTCTTTAACCTGAGTAACGCGGTTTGCTTCAACTTCGATTACGGTTACTGGGATAGAAACGCCGTCTTCTGTGAAGATACGGGTCATACCCACTTTTTTACCGACTAAACCAATCATTGTTTCAACCTCTCAATCGCTCAATGACCTGATTAACCCAGGCTGATCTGCACGTCTACACCGGCAGCCAGATCCAGACGCATCAGAGCATCAACGGTTTTCTCGGTTGGCTCAACGATGTCAACCAGACGCAAGTGAGTACGGATTTCGTACTGATCGCGCGCGTCTTTGTTGACGTGCGGAGAGATCAGAACAGTGAAGCGCTCTTTGCGTGTCGGCAGCGGGATCGGACCACGGACCTGCGCACCAGTGCGCTTGGCAGTCTCGACGATTTCCGCGGTTGCTTGATCGATCAGACGATGATCAAACGCTTTCAGGCGGATACGGATTCTTTGGTTCTGCATGAGACCAGAGCTCCAATTATTTTATAAACGAAAATGATTACTCCTCAGACCCATTACGATTGATGGGAGAGTGTAACCGTTCTTACGTAGCCCCCCGATTGGGAGCATTGTTAGGTAGCCAAATTCGGCTAACTGAGGTTCAGATTGAACCTGCTGTCAACTACGACAAGCCCGCGCATTATACGCAAATCTGAGATTGACGCAAGCATCGGGTAGAAATTAATCGCAACGCATAGATTGCGAGCTGCATTCCACGAAATTTGTAAGGTCGTGAAGATAGCGTTTTTCACCGGAACCTGGTTAACAAACCAGCGATTTCTCTGTTGCTGAGTATCCGGAGTTATTCGATGGTGATACTCCAATTACAGAGGATGTTTTATGGTCGCTACCTTTCCCTTTCTGATTTTATACGTTTGCTTATCAGTCCTACTTTTTTTCTGGGATGCAAAGCATGGCTTGTTACCTGACAGGTTTACCTGCCCGTTACTCTGGTCAGGTCTTTTGTTCTATCAGTTTTGTCATCCTGACGGTTTAGCCGATGCGTTATGGGGGGCGATTATTGGTTACGGCACATTCGCTGTCATTTACTGGGGATATCGCATACTGCGTCATAAAGAAGGATTAGGCTATGGTGATGTGAAGTTTCTCGCCGCCCTTGGCGCCTGGCATACATGGGCCTTCTTGCCACGGCTGGTTTTCCTTGCCGCCTCCTTCGCTTGCGGAGCCGTAGTTATTGGTCTGCTCATGAGAGGAAAAGAATCATTAAAAAACCCGCTGCCTTTTGGGCCATTTCTGGCAGCTGCGGGTTTCATTGTAGGCTGGGATAGTCTGCTGTCAGGCTATTAATCTTTAACTTTAATTTGTGATTGCAGATAATTTTGCAGGCCGATTTTACCGATGAGATCCAGTTCAGTTTCGAGCCAGTCGATATGACCTTCTTCATCAGCAAGGATCTCGATCATCATATCGCGGCTAACATAGTCATGAACGCTGTCGGCATAAGCGATAGCCTCACGAAGATCCTTCGCACCTTCCAGCTCTAATCGCAGGTCGGATTGCAGCATCTCTTCGACATCTTCACCGATCCCTAGCTTGCCTAAATCCTGTAAGTTAGGGATCCCTTCTAAGAACAAAATACGCTCGATATATTTATCGGCGTGCTTCATCTCATCGATAGATTCATGGTATTCGACATCATTAAGGCGCATCAGGCCCCAGTTTTTAAACATACGGGCATGAAGAAAATACTGATTGATCGCGACAAGCTCATTTCCCAATAGTTTATTGAGATAATTTATGATTTTAACATCACCTTTCATTTTATAGTCCCTCCGCTTCCACTATTAGAGCGTAGATGGGGCTAGCGGGATGTCAAAAAATAAGCGTGAGCTTCAGGCAATCTCTTTAAATTCGGGCATCTGCATCAATTCGTCCTGCATCACTTCGCGTGCGGCGCGAATGCACTTACCGCATTGATTTCCCACAGGAATAAACTTGCGTAATTGTTGGAAAGACTGAGGATGAAACTGACGGACTGCCTGGCGAATTTTTTTGTCACTTACACCATTACACAAACAAACGTACATGATTACTCCCGTTCAAATTCTGCGCAAAGTGTAAATGAGAATAGTTATGATTACAATAGCACAATTTTATTTGCGCCACAGTTCAGCGAGCGAAATTACGACTAAATATTTCGAACTCAAATTACGGGCAGCAAAAAGGGCGCCTAAGCGCCCTTTTTAATTCGAAACTAATTAACGCGTAATTAGCTCAGAACTTTAGCAACAACGCCCGCACCAACGGTACGGCCGCCTTCA
>NZ_RHJJ01000027.1:0-35401 GCF_004212225.1 Escherichia sp. E14V7 | reverse complement strand
CCTGCGCCTCGGTCGTGAAGGCTATACCAAAGTACAGAACGCCTCTTACCAGGTTGCTGCTTATCTGGCGGATGAAATCGCCAAACTGGGGCCGTATGAGTTCATCTGTACGGGGCGCCCGGATGAAGGTATCCCGGCGGTGTGCTTCAAACTGAAAGACGGGGAAAATCCAGGATATACCCTGTATGACCTCTCTGAACGTCTGCGTCTGCGCGGCTGGCAGGTTCCGGCATTTACCCTCGGCGGTGAAGCCACCGACATCGTGGTTATGCGCATTATGTGCCGCCGTGGCTTCGAAATGGACTTCGCTGAACTGTTACTGGAAGACTACAAAGCCTCCCTGAAATACCTCAGCGATCACCCGAAACTGCAGGGTATTGCCCAGCAGAACAGCTTTAAACATACCTGATAACGTTTAAGCGGTAACGGTGTCCCGAAACGAACCGTTTCGGGACAATTTCCGAAGTCTGTTCACTGGCATTAGCAACGGAAAAAATTGTTCTGAAGGCACTTCAGAGCAAAACAGGTGCGGTTCCACAGGACAACCGTTTTAGGGGGATAATATGGCTACATCAGTACAGACAGGTAAAGCTAAGCAGCTAACATTACTCGGGTTCTTCGCCATCACGGCGTCGATGGTAATGGCTGTTTATGAATACCCTACCTTCGCAACATCTGGCTTTTCATTGGTCTTCTTCCTGCTCTTAGGCGGGATTTTATGGTTTATTCCCGTTGGTCTTTGTGCTGCGGAAATGGCTACCGTGGACGGCTGGGAAGAAGGTGGTGTGTTCGCCTGGGTATCAAATACCCTGGGGCCGAAATGGGGATTCGCTGCAATCTCATTTGGCTATCTGCAAATCGCTATTGGCTTTATTCCAATGCTCTATTTCGTGTTAGGGGCGCTGTCCTACATTCTGAAATGGCCAGCACTGAATGAAGAGCCGGTAACGAAAACTATCGCGGCGCTGATTATTCTTTGGGCGCTGGCATTAACTCAGTTTGGCGGTACTAAATATACTGCGCGAATTGCGAAAGTGGGTTTCTTCGCGGGTATTCTACTGCCTGCATTTATTTTGATTGCATTAGCAGCGATTTATCTGCACTCCGGAGCACCGGTTGCTATCGAAATGGATGCCAAAACCTTCTTCCCTGATTTCTCGAAAGTTGGCACTTTGGTTGTGTTTGTTGCCTTCATTTTGAGTTATATGGGGGTAGAAGCTTCCGCGACCCACGTCAATGAAATGAGCAACCCCGGACGCGACTATCCGCTGGCAATGTTACTGCTGATGGTGGCAGCGATTTGCTTAAGTTCAGTAGGCGGTTTGTCCATTGCGATGGTGATTCCGGGTAATGAAATCAACCTGTCCGCAGGTGTAATGCAAACATTCACCGTGCTGATGTCTCATGTGGCACCGGAAATTGAGTGGACGGTTCGCGTTATCTCTGCCCTGCTGCTGCTGGGTGTTCTGGCGGAAATCGCCTCATGGATTGTTGGCCCTTCTCGTGGGATGTATGTCACCGCGCAGAAAAATCTACTGCCCGCCGCGTTCGCTAAAATGAACAAAAATGGTGTGCCGGTAACGCTGGTAATTTCCCAGCTGGTGATTACCTCTATCGCGTTGATCATCCTCACCAACACCGGTGGTGGTAACAACATGTCCTTCCTGATCGCACTGGCGCTGACGGTGGTGATTTATCTGTGTGCTTATTTCATGCTGTTTATTGGCTACATTGTGTTGGTTCTTAAACATCCTGACTTAAAACGCACATTTAATATCCCTGGTGGTAAAGGGGTGAAACTGGTTGTGGCTATTGTCGGTCTGCTGACTTCAATTATGGCGTTTATTGTTTCCTTCCTGCCGCCGGATAACATCCAGGGTGACTCTACCGATATGTATGTCGAATTACTGGTCGTTAGTTTCCTGGTGGTACTTGCCCTGCCCTTTATTCTCTATGCCATTCATGACCGTAAAGGCAAAGCTAATACAGGTGTTACACTGGAGCCAATTAACAGCCAGAACGCGCCGAAAGGTCACTTCTTCCTGCATCCACGTGCTCGTTCACCGCACTATATTGTGATGAACGATAAGAAACACTAACCGTGTCTGAGTGGTAATAACACAAGGGAGCGAAAATTAATCGCTCCCTTTTGCGTACTTATTGCCGTATTGACTTGCCCCAGATAAGTACGAGAATAAGCGCACATCTGTTTACCGGAAATAAGCATATATGGATATCTGCTCCCGAACTGTGAAATTCGCGATTAAAAGGCCAGTGGCACTGGTTGCACTGGCTCTTTTACTGTGTAGTTGTAAAAGCACGCCTCCAGATTCAATGACGACACCACCAGCAGGTTCAAAACCACCAGCGACCGCACAACAGTCGTCGCAACCTATGCGCGGTATCTGGTTGGCCACGGTGTCCCGCCTCGACTGGCCTCCCGTCTCTTCGGTTAACATCAGCAACCCCACCAGCCGGGTCCGCGTGCAACAGCAGGCGATGATCGACAAACTGGAAAACTTGCAACGACTGGGAATTAACACGGTCTTTTTCCAGGTGAAGCCCGACGGCACTGCCCTTTGGCCGTCGAAGATTTTGCCGTGGTCCGATCTAATGACCGGCAAAATTGGTGAATATCCTGGTTACGATCCGCTGCAATTTATTCTCGACGAAGCCCATAAGCGTGGGATGAAAGTACACGCCTGGTTTAACCCCTACCGCGTGTCGGTTAATACGAAGCCCGGAACTATCAGAGAACTGAATAGCACCCTGTCTCAACAACCGGCCAGCGTCTATGTTCAACATCGCGACTGGATCAGGACGTCAGGTGACCGTTTTGTTCTCGACCCTGGGATCCCTGAAGTTCAGGACTGGATCACATCGATAGTTGCTGAAGTGGTTTCTCGTTATCCGGTAGATGGCGTGCAGTTTGACGACTATTTTTATACTGAATCACCGGATTCACGGCTTAACGATAACGAGACATACCGCAAATACGGTGGTGCATTTGCGTCAAAAGCTGACTGGCGGCGCAACAATACCCAGCAGTTAATTGCTAAGGTGTCGCACACCATTAAAAGTATTAAGCCGGAAGTCGAATTTGGTGTAAGCCCTGCGGGCGTCTGGCGCAATCGCTCACACGATCCGCTCGGTTCTGATACGCGCGGGGCCGCAGCTTATGATGAGTCCTACGCAGACACTCGTCGTTGGGTCGAACAAGGCTTACTGGATTATATAGCCCCGCAAATTTACTGGCCGTTCTCGCGTAGCGCAGCACGTTATGACGTACTGGCAAAATGGTGGGCAGATGTCGTCAAACCAACCAAAACCCGTCTTTATATTGGTATCGCCTTCTATAAAGTCGGCGAACCCTCAAAGATAGAACCAGACTGGATGGTTAACGGCGGCGTGCCAGAACTGAAAAAGCAGCTCGATCTTAACGACGCCGTGCCAGAAATTAGCGGCACGATTTTGTTCCGCGAAGACTATCTGAACAAGCCGCAAACTCAACAGGCAGTTAGCTATCTGCAAAGCCGTTGGGGAAGCTAAACGCCCTTTCTTACTTTATGACACTGCCGGTGCTTTAAACACCGGCTTGTCATCAACAAAACACTCTCAACGAATAATCAAATCAACTTAAGTCGAATTGTTATAATTCCCCTGATAAAAACGTATGAATATGAAAAACCATACGATATTAACCATCACCGAAAAATAATCACGATGGGCTATACTCTTCAGAAGACCAGTAGCGTAGATTAAAACGGTCATAAGTCACTTATTTCGTTTCAGTATATCTTCATATTTCAGGAGAATATGGTGCCATAAGCCAGTCCAAACGAGTTGCGTTTCGTTTTTCAATTCCGTCTGCCTTTCCAGCCGTATAAGGGTATGAATTATGGAGATGTATTTTAAAAGAATGAAAGATGAGTGGACCGGATTAGTTGCCCAGGTCGACCCCCTCATTCGTAACAAAGCGGCAGAAATTGCCGTAACGCATGCTCATTACTTAAGTGTTGAGTTTTATCGAATTGTACGCACTGACCCGCATGCCGAAGAGTTTTTGAGTAACGAACAGGTTGAAAGGCAACTTAAAAGTGCGATGGAAACGTGGATTATCAATGTGCTCTCTGCACAAACGGACGATGTTGAAAGACTTATACAAATCCAACATACCGTAGCCGAAGTCCATGCTCGTATTGGCATTCCGGTAGAAATTGTCGAGATGGGTTTTCGCGTGCTGAAAAAAATCCTCTACCCGGTAATATTTTCCTCTGATTATTCACCTTCTGAAAAACTTCAGGTTTATCACTTTTCGATTAACAGTATCGACATAGCCATGGAAGTGATGACCAGAGCATTTACCTTTAGCGACAGTAGCGCGGCTAAAGAAGACGAGAACTATCGTATCTTCTCATTACTGGAAAACGCCGAAGAAGAAAAAGAACGACAAATAGCCTCATTACTTTCATGGGAAATAGATATTATTTATAAAGTCCTGTTGGATTCTGATTTAGGCAGCAGCTTACCGTTAAGTCAGGCTGATTTTGGCCTGTGGTTTAACCATAAAGGTCGCCATTATTTTAGTGGCATTGCTGAAGTTGGTCATATCTCTCGCCTTATTCAGGATTTCGACGGAATTTTTCATCAGGCAATGCTCAATGCCAAAAATTTGAGTAACAAAAGTCTGCGCGTGAAGTTTTTATTACAGATACGAAATACCGTATCGCAGATTATCACCTTACTACGTGAACTCTTTGAAGAAGTCTCGCGTCATGAAGTGGGTATGGATGTACTGACGAAATTACTTAACCGCCGTTTCTTGCCGACTATCTTTAAACGTGAAATTGCCCATGCCAATCGGGCTGGCACGCCGTTGTCTGTCCTAATCATAGATGTTGATAAATTCAAAGAGATCAATGACACATGGGGACATAACACCGGCGATGAGATTTTACGTAAGGTCTCACAGGCGTTTTACGACAACGTACGTAGCAGTGACTATGTTTTTCGCTACGGTGGCGATGAATTTATCATAGTGCTGACTGAAGCTTCAGAAAATGACACTTTGCGTACCGCAGAGCGGATCCGCAGCCGGGTGGAAAAAACCAAACTGAAAGCCGCAAATGGCGAAGACATCACCCTTTCTTTGTCCATTGGCGCTGCCATGTTTAATGGGCATCCTGATTATGAACGCTTAATTCAAATAGCCGATGAAGCTCTGTATATCGCGAAAAGACGAGGTAGAAACCGTGTTGAACTCTGGAAAGCCAGTCTTTAGATGCTCCCGGATGCAGAGGTAATCATGAAGCTAACCGATGCAGAAAATGCCGCCGACGGCATTTTTTTTCCCGCCCTTGAGCAAAATATGATGGGCGCGGTGTTAATTAACGAAAATGACGAAGTAATGTTTTTTAATCCTGCGGCGGAGAAGCTCTGGGGGTATAAGCGCGAAGAGGTGATAGGCAATAACATTGATATGCTGATTCCCCATAATTTGCGCCCTGCGCATCCAGAATATATTCGCCATAACCGCGAAGGCGGTAAAGCGCGGGTCGAAGGTATGAGCCGGGAATTGCAGCTGGAGAAAAAAGACGGCAGTAAAATCTGGACCCGTTTCGCGCTATCCAAAGTCACTGCCGAAGGGAAAATTTATTACCTGGCGCTGGTACGTGATGCCAGCGTAGAAATGGCACAGAAAGAACAGACCCGGCAGTTAATTATTGCCGTTGACCATCTCGACCGCCCGGTCATTGTGCTGGACCCGGAACGCCATATCGTGCAGTGCAATCGCGCGTTTACTGAAATGTTTGGTTACTGCATCAGCGAAGCCAGCGGTATGCAGCCCGATACTTTGCTTAACATCCCTGAATACCCGGCAGATAATCGTATTCGCTTACAGCAACTGCTATGGAAAACAGCGCGTGATCAGGATGAATTTCTGTTGTTAACGCGCACGGGGGAAAAAATCTGGATTAAAGCCTCTATTAGCCCAGTTTATGATGTGCTGGCTAATCTGCAAAACCTGGTGATGACCTTCTCTGATATCACCGAAGAACGACAAATTCGTGAGCTTGAAGGCAATATTCTCGCCGCGATGTGTAGCAGCCCGCCATTTCATGAAATGGGCGAAATCATCTGCCGGAATATTGAATCCATTCTTCATGAATCCCATGTGTCGTTGTATGCATTGCGTAATGGTATGCCGGTGCATTGGGCGTCGTCCTCTCATGGGACGGAAGTAAAGAATGCGCAAAGTTGGTCAGTCACCATTCGCCAGCGCGATGGCGCGCCTGCCGGGATTCTGAAAATCAAAACAGCGTCCGGGGCGGTAACCAGCGCGTTTATCGAACGAGTGGCGGATATCAGCCAGCATATGGCCGCCCTGGCGCTGGAACAGGAAAAAAGTCGCCAGCATATTGAGCAGCTCATTCAGTTTGATCCGATGACCGGTTTGCCAAACCGCAATAACCTACACAATTATCTCGATGACCTGGTAGAAAATGCCGTCTCTCCGGTGGTGTATCTTATTGGCATTGACCATATTCAGGATGTCATCGACAGCCTTGGCTATGCGTGGGCCGATCAGGCATTGCTGGAAGTGGTCAATCGATTTCGCGAAAAGATCAAACCTGACCAGTATCTCTGTCGTATTGAAGGTACACAGTTTGTCCTCATCAGTCCGGAAAACGACGTCAGTAACATTACCCAAATAGCTGATGAACTTCGCAATGTCGTGAATAAACCGGTCATGATTGACGATAAACCATTCCCGCTAACCTTAAGCATTGGTATCAGTTACGACGTTGGTAAAAACCGGGACTACCTGCTTTCGACTGCCCACAATGCGATGGATTTTATTCGCAAAAACGGCGGTAACGGCTGGCAATTCTTTAGCCCGGTAATGAACGAAATGGTGAAAGAGCGTCTGATTCTTGGTGCGGCGCTGAAAGAAGCTATCAGCAACAACAAACTAAAACTGGTTTATCAGCCGCAGATCTTTGCGGAAACCGGTGAGCTGTATGGTATCGAAGCCCTCGCTCGCTGGTATGACCCACAGCATGGTCATGTTCCCCCTTCACGATTTATCCCCCTTGCTGAAGAGATTGGCGAAATCGAAAACATTGGTCGCTGGGTTATTGCTGAAGCCTGCCGCCAGCTAGCAGAGTGGCGGAGCCAGAATATTCATATCCCGGCGCTTTCCGTTAACTTGTCTGCGCTGCACTTTCGCAGCAATCAGCTACCCAATCAGGTGTCTGATGCAATGCAAGCCTGGGGTATTGACGGCCACCAGCTGACGGTGGAAATCACGGAAAGCATGATGATGGAACACGATACCGAAATCTTTAAGCGCATTCAGATCCTGCGCGATATGGGCGTAGGTTTATCTGTCGATGATTTCGGCACTGGATTTTCTGGTTTATCCCGTTTAGTCAGTCTTCCGGTAACGGAAATCAAAATCGACAAAAGCTTTGTCGATCGTTGTCTGACCGAAAAACGCATCCGTGCCTTACTTGAAGCCATTACCAGCATTGGGCAAAGCCTCAATTTAACCGTCGTGGCGGAAGGCGTCGAAACCAAAGAACAATTTGAGATGCTACGCAAGATCCACTGTCGCGTTATTCAGGGATATTTATTCTCACGTCCTTTGCCCGCCGAAGAGATCTCTGTCTGGATGTCTACTGCGCTACCGCTTCAAATCGACGCTTAGTACATCTTGCCCGTGCAGACGGGCAAGATTTCATGTATTCATATTCAGCCATTCACCCGACGCTATATTAAAATCGATACTGAATACCCGCGCCAATAATGTAATTATAGTTTTGCATCCCTGGCGAATCTTTCTCTTTTACACTTTCGCCATTTTCTTTATGATAAATTATAGTATTCCCAATATCATTAGAAAATCTACTCCATGACATTTCTGTGAAAATACGCGTCTGTGAATTAATGTTATATCCCACATTAATAAGACCTGAATAATATTTTTGGTTGGATACTTCATCTTTAAATGTAATGTTGCGCAAATAATGCTGATCCGTACCTTTCCCTTCTCCCCAGGCGCTGTATTTAAATTGAGCAATGATATCAAAATCATGATAGATATATTTACCAGAGAGACCTAAATAGGGAGCACTGAATTTTTGTTGGTAGCCAATAACTCTTTCGTTATGAGGGATATCTCCAGTGTCGGCACCATTATCATAACTATAGTAACCTCCTTTCGCGATCCAACTGAAACGCGTCTCCTGATAGCCTAACATGGCGCCAAGTTGGTAGTTTTGCTCCTTTAAAAACCAACCTGTCATATTGAGATCAAACTGATTTGCAAAATTCAACCGCGTTGCCGGGTGATGTGACCAATCGCTCCAGTGGTGCTGCCCCGGCTCCAGCCAGTCATAATCATCCATCAGCGTGCCGGCAGACGCAATCGTCGTCCAGCCTTTAGCATTAAGTGTCAGCCATGAGATTGCATCCCAGGTTACCCCCATTTTAACAATGGGGGTATTTTGGATTTTCCAGTCCAGTTGGCTAAGTTTGCCACCATTGCTATAAACAAACTCACCTGACTCACCATTCGGAAATGAAAGAGAAGCATCAACAAAAACATTGTCAGATAAGAAATTAAATTCTGAAGACGCACTTGCATACTGACTAAGGGAAATTAAAACAATGGCAAAAGAGACCTTTTTCATCAACATAGTTTCATCCTTATTAAACAATGTTAATTAGCTCATTAATTAAATTTAATTAATTCAGGTTAATTAAATCAACTGAATCTTACAATGCCATAAATGTTTCTCACCATCAAACAGAGAACATAAATAAACAAAGTTTTACTGTTATTCTGAACGAAACAGGAGTTTACACCCTGATGCAATAATGATTGTTCGAGAACAGGCAGGAATAACGGAAAAAATGAAGATGCAGTTTAAATGCGAGGTTTCATTGGGATAAGCAGAAAATATCTGTGTAAATGCTTGCCGGATGACAACATCATCCGGCGAGTACTTATGCTTTCAACTGATAATCCAGCGTAATTTCCGCTTTCAGTACCTGAGAAACCGGGCATCCTGCTTTTGCTTTCTGGATAATGCCGTCAAAAGTGGACGCATCAATACCCGGCACGGCAACTTCGCTCTTCAGTGCGATTTTAGTAATCGCAAAACCAGTATCCACTTTATCCAGCGACACATCGGCGGTGGTATCAATCGATGTTGGCGTGAATCCCGCTTCCCCCAGCATTAATGAAAGCGCCATTGAGAAACATGCGGCATGCGCTGCGCCAATCAGTTCTTCAGGGTTAGTTCCTTTTTCGCCTTCAAAACGCGTGTTAAACCCATACGGCTGTTGGTTCAGCACGCCGCTCTCGGTGGATACTGTTCCTTTCCCGCGTTTGATATCGCCTTCCCAGTGTGCCTGACCTTTCTTATGGATTGTCATTCTTGCTCTCCTGTGGGCTTAAAAAGGAAATTATAGACTACGTGAGAATCAGCACGAGGATAAGCAGGATATTCCGAATAAAATCCGGCGAAAATATTTCTCCTGCACTTAAATTAAATTCCCACAATAGATAGCCGGAAATATATAACTCAAGAGATATTGCCTCAATATCAATCAACTCATCACAATAACAATCCCCATCAATATCATGCAGTTAAAATATAAAAATCATCAACCAGGACTAATCTTAACAACGAAGCGGTAAATATTTGTCATGCTGAATGTGCTTTATAAATCTGCGATCCGTAGCAGACACCATAAATACACAGACACGGAGAATCACTATGTTTACTTATTATCAGGCAAAAAATTCAACAGCAGAACCCGCTCTGGTTAATGCCATTGAGCAAGGCCTTCGGGCAGAGCACGGTGTTGTCACTGAAGATGACATTCTCATGGAGCTGACCAAATGGGTCGAAGCCTCTGATAACGACATCCTCAGTGACATCTACCAGCAAACGATAAATTATGTGATCAGCGGCCAGCACCCTACGCTTTAAGCTGCTATGCTTGATCGGCAACCTAATTTAGGGGTTTAGCACGTGTTTCTTCGCTACGGCGATGTTGTCCTTAAAACTAGCTACAGGATTGAGGAGTACAAATGAAATCGAACCGTCAGGCACGTCATATTCTTGGACTGGATCATAAAATTTCTAACCAGCGCAAAATAGTTACCGAAGGTGACAAATCCAGCGTGGTAAATACCCCAACCGGCAGAAAACGCCCCGCTGAAAAGTAATTCATAACCATCAGTCCTCAATGACGATTAAACACCATTGCCTGCGCAATGGTGTTTTTGTTTTTATCTGCTTTATACTTGGGGCCGACGCCCTGGCGGTAAAGCAAAGAAGATAAAAGCACCCCAGGGATGGATATTCAAAAAAGAGTGAGTGACATGGAACCAAAAACAAAAAAACAGCGTTCGCTTTATATTCCTTACGCTGGCCCTGTACTACTGGAATTTCCGTTGTTGAATAAAGGCAGCGCCTTCAGCATGGAAGAACGCCGTAACTTCAACCTGCTGGGGTTACTGCCGGAAGTGGTCGAAACCATCGAAGAACAAGCGGAACGTGCGTGGATCCAGTATCAGGGATTCAAAACCGAAATCGACAAGCACATCTACCTGCGTAATATCCAGGACACTAACGAAACCCTCTTCTACCGTCTGGTAAACAATCATCTTGATGAGATGATGCCTGTTATTTATACCCCAACCGTCGGCGCAGCCTGTGAGCGTTTTTCTGAGATCTACCGCCGTTCACGCGGCGTGTTTATCTCTTACCAGAACCGCCACAATATGGACGATATTCTGCAAAACGTGCCGAACCATAATATCAAAGTGATTGTGGTGACCGACGGCGAACGTATTCTGGGGCTTGGTGACCAGGGCATCGGCGGGATGGGGATTCCGATCGGTAAACTGTCGCTCTATACCGCCTGTGGCGGTATCAGCCCGGCGTATACGCTGCCGGTGGTGCTGGATGTCGGGACGAATAACCAACAGCTGCTTAACGATCCGCTGTATATGGGCTGGCGTAATCCGCGTATCACTGACGACGAATACTATGAATTCGTTGATGAATTTATCCAGGCTGTGAAACAACGCTGGCCGGACGTGCTGTTGCAGTTTGAAGACTTCGCACAAAAAAATGCGATGCCACTGCTTAACCGCTATCGCAATGAAATTTGTTCCTTTAATGATGATATTCAGGGAACCGCGGCGGTAACGGTAGGCACACTGATCGCAGCCAGCCGCGCGGCAGGTGGCCAACTGAGCGAGAAAAAGATTGTCTTCCTCGGTGCAGGTTCAGCGGGATGCGGCATTGCCGAAATGATCATCGCCCAGACCCAGCGCGAAGGATTAAGCGAGGAAGCGGCGCGGCAGAAAGTCTTTATGGTCGATCGCTTTGGCCTGCTTACCGACAAGATGCCGAACTTGCTGCCTTTCCAGACCAAACTGGTGCAGAAGCGCGAAAACCTCAGTGACTGGGATACCGACAGCGATGTGCTGTCACTGCTGGATGTGGTGCGCAATGTCAAACCGGATATTCTGATTGGTGTCTCCGGACAGGCCGGGCTTTTCACCGAAGAAATCATCCGTGAGATGCACAAACACTGTCCGCGTCCGATCGTGATGCCGCTGTCTAACCCGACCTCACGCGTGGAAGCCACACCGCAGGACATTATCGCCTGGACCGAAGGTAACGCGCTGGTCGCCACTGGCAGTCCGTTTAACCCGGTGGTATGGAAAGATAAAATCTACCCTATCGCCCAGTGTAACAACGCCTTTATTTTCCCGGGCATCGGGCTGGGCGTTATTGCTTCCGGCGCGTCACGTATCACCGATGAGATGCTGATGTCGGCAAGTGAAACGCTTGCTCAGTATTCGCCGCTGGTGCTGAACGGCGAAGGTCTGGTACTACCGGAACTGAAAGATATTCAGAAAGTCTCCCGCGCAATTGCGTTTGCGGTTGGCAAAATGGCGCAGCAGCAAGGCGTGGCGGTGAAAACGTCTGCCGAAGCTTTGCAACAAGCCATTGACGATAATTTCTGGCAAGCCGAATACCGCGACTACCGCCGTACCTCCATCTAAACCTGCGCCCGGTAGTGAACACTGCCGGGCAATTTTTCTCTCCCTTTTTCAGATCTCATCCATACTGGGTAGTGGCGAATAAATCTCATTTGCCTCACCTGCTATGCAGAACATCATCCGAAAAGGAGGAACTATGAAGGCTGCGGTTGTTACGAAGGATCATCATGTTGACGTTACGGATAAAACTCTGCGCTCACTGAAACATGGCGAAGCCCTGCTGAAAATGGAGTGTTGTGGTGTATGTCATACCGATCTTCATGTTAAGAATGGCGATTTTGGTGATAAGACCGGTGTGATTTTGGGTCATGAAGGTATTGGTGTGGTGACAGAAGTTGGCCCCGGTGTCACCTCATTAAAACCAGGCGATCGTGCCAGCGTGGCGTGGTTTTACGAAGGATGCGGTCATTGCGAATACTGTAATAGTGGTAACGAAACTCTCTGTCGTTCGGTAAAAAATGCCGGATACAGCGTTGATGGCGGGATGGCGGAAGAGTGCATCGTGGTGGCGGATTACGCGGTAAAAGTGCCAGATAGCCTGGATTCGGCGGCGGCCAGCAGCATTACCTGTGCGGGGGTCACCACCTACAAAGCCGTTAAACTGTCAAAAATTCGTCCCGGTCAGTGGATTGCTATCTACGGTCTTGGCGGTCTGGGTAACCTCGCCCTGCAATACGCGAAGAATGTCTTTAACGCCAAAGTGATCGCCATTGATGTCAGTGATGAGCAGTTAAAACTGGCAACCGAAATGGGCGCAGATTTAGCGATTAACTCACGCACCGAAGACGCCGCCAAAATTGTGCAGGAGAAAACCGGTGGCGCTCACGCTGCGGTGGTAACAGCGGTAGCTAAAGCTGCGTTTAACTCGGCGGTTGATGCTGTACGAGCAGGCGGTCGTGTTGTGGCTGTCGGTCTGCCGCCGGAGTCTATGAGCCTGGATATCCCACGCCTTGTGCTGGATGGTATCGAAGTGGTCGGTTCGCTGGTCGGCACGCGCCAGGATCTAACCGAAGCCTTCCAGTTTGCCGCCGAAGGCAAAGTGGTGCCGAAAGTCGCCCTGCGTCCGTTAGCGGACATCAACACCATCTTTACTGAGATGGAAGAAGGCAAAATCCGTGGCCGTATGGTGATTGATTTCCGTCGCTAAGAGACCTTTGCTGCGACTGCCATGTTCGGGTCGCAGCCTGTTTTGCGAGACGCTTTCCGCAATTTCACTCTTCTTCTTTTCCTCCCCCATCTTTCCCCTCACAATTCGCGAAAACGTAGCGAAATTTGTTGCGCTGCACGGAACAATAGTGATAGTGTTCCTTTCGAGGGAACAAGGATGAAGAGATGATAATGAATTTCAGACACAAGGGATTGCGTGACTTGTTTCTTCTCGGCAAAACCTCCGGCGTTATACCGACGCAAGTCAAACGATTACGCCACCGACTCGCTGTGATTGATGCAGCAAGCTGTCTTGCTGATATCGATATGCCCGGTTACCGACTACACCCGTTAAGCGGCGATCGCGATGGAATTTGGGCGATATCTGTCTCGGGCAACTGGCGAATCACATTTGAATTCGTCAATGGCGATGCATACATACTGGATTACGAGGACTATCACTGATGAAAATGGCCAATCATCCCCGCCCGGGGGACATTATTCAGGAATCACTGGACGAACTTAATGTCAGCCTGCGCGAGTTTGCCAGAGCAATGGAAATTGCGCCCTCAACGGCAAGCCGATTGCTGACCGGAAAAGCAGCGTTGACGCCAGAAATGGCGATTAAACTTTCCGTGGTGATCGGCAGTTCACCGCAAATGTGGCTGAATCTGCAAAACGCCTGGAGTCTGGCAGAGGCGGAAAAAACGGTGGATGTGTCGCGACTGCGCCGTCTGGTTACGCAATAAAAAAATGGCACCTTATAAAGCGCCATTTGAAACTGATGACAAACGCAACATTGCCTGATGCGCTACGCTTATCAGGCCTACACGTTCACTGCAATCTATTGGATTTGAACGGTTTGTAGGCCGGATAAGGCGTTCACGCCGCATCCGGCATGAACAAAGCCTACGTTGTCTACAATAAAAAATGGCGCCTTTTACAGCGCCATTTTCAGCTTAAAGTTCAAAAGAGATTATATCCCTTCTTCACTCTCTTTTTTCGCTTCTGCCTTCTCGATTTCACGATACCAGCGCGGATGGTGTTTCTTCGCCCAGCGACGGCTCACCTTCCCTTCGATCATCCCTTTAATCGATCCTTTCACCCAGAATGCCATATACATATGGATCAGGATGGCGTGGATCAGGATGATACCCGCAGCCGCGTGAATCAGCAGGCTGTAGCGGACAACCTGCATCGGGAAGTACTGCGCAAAGTACGGACGCCAGATAATCACCCCGGTCACCAGCAGCACGAAAATCATGCTCATGATCGACCAGAACATCATCTTCTGTCCGGCGTTGTACTTACCAACATCCGCCACTTTGTGCTCATTGCCTTTCAATACTTCGACAATGTTCAACAACCACGGAATATCTTTCTTATCCGGGATGTTGTGATGCACAAAACGCACAAACATAAACATCAGCGCGACGAAAATCGCAATGCCGAAGAACGGGTGCAAAATGCGTCCCATCTGCGGCGTACCGAAGGTTTGCGTCAGCCATTGCAGCGTCGGGAAGAAGAACGAAATCCCGGACAGCGCCACCAGGAAGAAGCAAATCACCACGGTCCAGTGACAGGCGCGATCGATAAACTTCGTGCGCACAATCATTTTCGACTTACTCATGATGCTCCTCCTCGTCATCGTCCACTTCCTTATTCGGGCCAATACCGATGTAGTGGAAAATCAACCCGGCAAAAGTGGCGATAAAGCCAGCCGCTGCCAGCGGTTTCAGCGCGCCTTTCCACAGGCTTACCGAGGTATCGATCTTCGGCTCCTTCGGCAGACCGTGATACAGCTCCGGCTGATCGGCGTGATGCAGCACGTACATGACGTGCGTACCACCGACCCCTTCCGGGTTGTAGACGCCAGCATGTTCGTAACCACGCGCTTTCAGTTTCGCCACGCGCTGTTCCGCCAGCTCCAGCATCTCCTTTTTGGTGCCGAAGTGGATAGCCCCGGTCGGACAGGTTTTCACACAAGCCGGTTCCTGGCCGACGCTGACGCGATCGACGCAGAGCGTGCATTTATATACCCGGTTATCCTCTTTGTTGAGGCGCGGAATATTAAACGGACACCCGGCAATGCAGTAACCACAGCCGATGCAGTTTTCCGACTGGAAATCGACAATCCCGTTAGCGTACTGAATGATCGCACCAGCAGACGGGCACGCCTTCAGGCAGCCCGGATCTTCACAGTGCATACAGCCGTCTTTACGGATCAGCCACTCCAGCTTGCCGTTCTGTTCGGTTTCGCTAAAGCGCATCACCGTCCAGGATTTGGCGCTCAGATCGGCGGGGTTATCGTAAACCCCGACGCAATGCCCCACTTCATCACGGATGTCGTTCCACTCCGAACACGCCACCTGACAGGCTTTACAACCGATACAGGTGGAAACGTCGATAAGTTTCGCGACTTCTGCTTTGTAATCACGCACCTGAGAAGGCGGCGTGATGGAGTTAGTTGCGGACCTTTTGATAATGTCCTGCGTTTCCATAGCCATCTGTTCGCCCCCTTACGCCTTCTCGATGTTGACTAAGAACGCTTTATATTCCGGCGTTTGCGAGTTTGCATCACCGACATTCGGCGTCAGAGTGTTAGCGATATAACCTTTACGCGCGACACCCTCAAAGCCCCAGTGGATTGGAATACCCACCGTTTCAACCTGCTGGCCGTTTACATTCAGCGGTTTCAGACGACGCGTTACCACCGCCACCGCGCGGATAAAGCCACGCTTGCTTGAGACAGTGACACGATCGCCATTGGCAATGCCTTTCGCCGCGGCCAGCGTTTCGCTGATTTCCACAAACTGTTCCGGCTGAGCAATGGCGTTGAGCAATGCGTGCTTGGTCCAGGTGTGGAAGTGCTCGGTCAGACGATAGGTCGTTCCCACATACGGGAACTGCTCTTTTTTACCCATCCGCAGCGCGTCTTGTTCATACAGACGAACAACCGGGTTAGACACCACGTTCGGATGCAGCGGGTTAGTACCCAGCGGCGTTTCAATTGGCTCGTAGTGTTCCGGGAACGGACCTTCCGCCATTTTGTTGATGGCAAACAGGCGTCCCATCCCTTCCGGCTGCATGATAAACGGCCCGGTTGGCGTACCCGGTGCGGCATTGCCGAAGTCCGGAATATCGTTACCCGTCCACTTGCTGCCGTTCCACTGGATCAGTATTCGTTTCGGATCCCACGGTTTACCGTTGATATCCGCCGAAGCACGGTTGTAGAGCACGCGACGGTTGAGCGGCCACGCCCAGGCCCATCCCAGCGTATTCCCCAGACCGGATGGGTCGGAGTTATCGCGGTTAGCCATCTGGTTGCCCTGCTCTGTCCAGCTACCGGTGTAGATCCAGCAAGAAGATGCGGTTGTACCGTCATCACGCAAATGCGCAAAGCTACTCAGCAACTGACCTTTCTTCGCAATCAGCACGCCATTTGCGTCATAGAGATCTTCCAGCGCATAGCCGTTGTTCTCTTTTGCCACTTCGTCAGACTGCGGTTCGTGCGGCTGCTTGTAGTTCCAGCTCATCTTCATCAGCGGTTCTACGCCTTTACCCCCTTCGGCCTGGTACAGCTCGCGCAGATGATGGTAGATACCCGCCAGAATTTCGCCGTCGTTACGCGCTTCGCCCGGCGCGTCCTGACCTTTCCAGTGCCACTGCAACCAGCGACCGGAGTTAGCGATAGAACCATCTTCTTCAGCAAAGCAGGTCGAAGGCAGACGGAATACTTCAGTCTGAATAGACGCCGGATCGACATCGTTCGACTCGCCGTGGTTCTGCCAGAAGGTAGAGGTTTCAGTCACCAGCGGATCGATAACCACCATGTACTTCAGCTTGCTCAGGCAGCTCACCACTTTGTTTTTGTCCGGGAAGGACGCAACCGGGTTGAAGCCCTGGCAGAAATAACCGGTGACTTTGCCTTCGTCCATCATGTTGAAATACTTGATGACGTCGTAGGTCTGATCCCACTTCGGCAGCCAGTCGTAGCCCCAGTTATTCTCTTTCTGCGCGGCATCGCCGTAGAAAGATTTCATCAGGCTAACGAAGAACTTCGGATAGTTGCTCCAGTAGTTCACCTGATCAGCCAGCGTCGCTTTCGGCGTGTTCGCTTCCAGATACGACTGCAAATCAACCTGTTTTTCTGACGGCAGCGTCAGATAACCCGGCAGGCTGGTAGAGAGCAGGCCTAAGTCGGTCAGGCCCTGAATGTTGGAGTGACCACGCAATGCGTTCACGCCGCCACCGGCCATACCCATGTTACCGAGCAGTAACTGGATCATCGCCATAGTACGGATGTTCTGCGCACCGACAGTGTGCTGCGTCCAGCCCAGCGCGTACAGGAAGGTGGTTGTGCGATCCGGCGCGCTGGTGGAGGCCAGCACTTCACACACTTTCAGGAAGTCGGCTTTTGGCGTACCGCAGATGTTTTCAACAACGTCCGGTGTGTAGCGGGAAACGTGCTCTTTCAGCAGGTTCCACACACAGCGCGGATGAGTCAGTGTTTCATCGCGTTTCGCATAGCCGTTTTCATCGAACTGATAGTTCCAGGACGACTTATCGTACTGGCGTTTTTCAGCGTCATAACCGCTGAACAGACCGTCTTCGAAAGCAAAATCATCACGCACCAGCAGGCTGGCGTTGGTGTAATGCTTAACGTATTCGGCGTTGATTTTGTTGTTTTCGATCAGGTAGCGCAAAACGCCAGACAGGAACGTAATGTCCGTACCGGAACGAATAGGTGCGTAAATATCCGCCACAGAAGCGGTACGCGTAAAACGGGGATCGACAACGATCAAGGTTGCATCGTTGTTGTTTTTCGCTTCCATAGCCCAGCGGAAACCGACGGGATGCGCTTCAGCAGCGTTACCGCCCATCACCATTACGACGTTAGCGTTTTTGATATCCACCCAGTGGTTGGTCATCGCACCGCGACCAAATGTTGGAGCAAGACTTGCTACCGTTGGTCCGTGTCAGACGCGCGCCTGGTTGTCTACCGCCAGCATCCCGAGGGAGCGGGCAAATTTTTGAGTCAGCATCCCGGTTTCGTTGCTGGCACCGGAAGCACATAGCATACCGGTAGAAAGCCAACGGTTTACCGTTACGCCCTGCTCGTTCTTTTCAATAAAGTTAGCGTCACGGTCAGCTTTCATCAGCTTCGCAATACGGGAGAATGCTTCTTCCCAGCTAATGCGCTGCCATTTGTCAGAACCTGGCGCACGATATTCCGGGTAGCGCAGACGGTTTTCGCTGTTGACGTAATCCAGCAAACCGGCCCCTTTCGGGCATAACGCACCACGGCTTACCGGATGATCCGGGTCACCTTCAATGTGATAAATCGCTTCTCTGGCGTTTTTCGCGCCATCACCCAGGCTATACATCAATAGCCCGCAACCTACGGAACAGTATGTGCAGGTGTTACGGATCTCTTTCGCGCGTAATAATTTATAGTTTCGCGCCTGAGCCAGTGCTTGCTTCGGGGCAAAGCCCAATGCCGCTACTGTTGTTCCCGCCATACCGCCCGCGCAGATTTTAAAAAATTGTCTGCGACTGACGTCCATTGCTTTCCTCTTTTTTCAGGGGTATTACTGCGCGAGGAAACTAACAGTAAAATTCTGAATCTTTTTGCGCGAAATCAAAAAGAACACGTGTTTGCCACAAAATAATCCGCCTGCGCAAATTGACCTACCTCAATGGCGGTAGAAAAACACACCGCTGCCTGACAGCCTGGTTAAAAAAATGCTATAAATTTCAGCTTAATTTTTAACGGCAAGAGAGACTAAACAGCGAGCATGACACGACAAAAAGCAACGCTCATAGGGCTAATAGCGATCGTCCTGTGGAGCACGATGGTAGGATTGATTCGCGGCGTCAGTGAGGGGCTCGGTCCGGTCGGCGGCGCAGCAGCTATTTATTCATTAAGCGGGCTGCTGTTAATTTTCACGGTTGGCTTTCCGCGCATTCGGCAGATCCCGAAAGGTTATTTACTTGCGGGGAGTTTCTTATTCGTCAGCTATGAAATCTGTCTGGCACTTTCCTTAGGGTATGCAGCAACCCGCCATCAGGCAATTGAAGTGGGCATGGTGAACTATTTATGGCCCAGTCTGACGATACTTTTTGCCATTCTGTTTAATGGCCAGAAAACCAACTGGCTGATTGTACCAGGATTATTATTAGCCCTTGGTGGCGTCTGCTGGGTATTAGGGGGTGAAAATGGCCTCAAGCCGGATGAAATTATCAACAATATCACTACCAGCCCGTTGAGTTATTGCCTGGCTTTAATTGGTGCTTTTATCTGGGCCGCTTATTGCACGGTCACCAATAAATATGCCCGTGGATTTAACGGTATTACCGTTTTCGTCCTGCTGACAGGAGCAAGTTTGTGGGTTTACTATTTTTTAACGCCGCAACCGGAGATGGTATTTAGCACGCCCGTCATTATAAAACTTATCTCAGCGGCATTTACCTTAGGATTTGCTTACGCGGCGTGGAACGTCGGCATTTTACATGGCAACGTCACCATTATGGCAGTCGGTTCGTATTTTACGCCCGTACTTTCCTCAGCGCTTGCAGCCGTGCTGCTCAGTGCTCCGCTATCGTTCTCTTTCTGGCAAGGCGCATTGATGGTCTGCGGCGGTTCCCTGCTCTGCTGGCTGGCAACGCGTCAACGATAAGCAAAGGCTACGACAATAAAGCCACGATTCATACGGCAACAAATACGTTTGCCGTATGTTAGTCTAAGAATCAGTAACAAATATGATGCATCATTGTTACATTCGGTAACACATATCCATTCAGATAATCAGCTTTCTCCCCCCGCAGTTTCGCTTTGTTATCTATTCTTTCAATCAGCACTTCACTCTATTTACTCTTAATTCTAATAACGGACCATTGCGTCCAATGTCCTGCCTTGTCTTTTTTTCATTAACAATGTGTGCATGTGAGGAAGAATATGGCACTACAAAATGAGAAAAATAATCGTTACCTTTTACGCGACTGGAAGCCAGAAAATCCGGCATTCTGGGAAAATAAAGGAAAACACATTGCCCGAAGAAACCTCTGGATATCAGTAAGTTGTTTACTCCTTGCCTTCTGTGTCTGGATGTTATTTAGCGCAGTTGCCGTTAATCTCAATAAAATCGGCTTTAATTTCACTACCGATCAGCTTTTTTTATTAACCGCCTTACCTTCCGTTTCCGGTGCATTATTGCGTGTTCCCTACTCCTTTATGGTGCCTATATTCGGCGGACGCCGTTGGACGGTTTTTAGTACCGCGATTCTGATTATTCCTTGCGTCTGGCTCGGTATTGCTGTGCAAAATCCGAATACCCCTTTTGGGATATTTATTGTTATTGCTTTGCTCTGTGGTTTTGCTGGCGCGAACTTTGCTTCGAGTATGGGAAATATCAGTTTTTTCTTCCCGAAAGCCAAACAAGGCAGTGCATTAGGGATTAATGGCGGGTTGGGGAATTTAGGCGTCAGCGTGATGCAACTGGTTGCGCCGCTGGTGATTTTTGTACCGGTATTTGCTTTTCTTGGCGTCAATGGCGTACCGCAGGCCGATGGTTCTGTGATGTCGCTGGCGAATGCCGCATGGATTTGGGTACCGCTACTGGCGATTGCCACTATTGCCGCCTGGTCAGGGATGAATGATATTGCCAGCTCACGTGCGTCAATTGCTGACCAGTTGCCCGTTTTGCAACGGTTGCATCTGTGGCTGCTGAGTCTGCTCTATCTCGCTACCTTTGGCTCGTTTATCGGTTTTTCCGCCGGATTTGCCATGCTGGCAAAAACACAGTTCCCGGATGTGAACATTCTGCGCCTGGCGTTCTTTGGCCCGTTTATCGGTGCCATCGCGCGGTCGGTGGGTGGTGCTATTTCCGATAAATTTGGCGGCGTGCGGGTGACGCTTATCAACTTCATTTTTATGGCGATTTTCAGCGCCCTGCTGTTCCTTACCCTACCTGGCACGGGTTCCGGCAATTTCATCGCATTTTACGCTGTGTTTATGGGGTTATTCCTTACCGCTGGTTTGGGAAGTGGTTCTACTTTCCAGATGATTGCCGTCATCTTTCGCCAGATAACGGTTTATCGCGTGAAGATGAAAGGCGGTAGCGATGAACAGGCCCAGCGAGAAGCAATCACTGAAACGGCGGCGGCGCTGGGCTTTATTTCGGCCATCGGCGCGGTGGGCGGCTTCTTTATTCCACAAGCATTTGGCATGTCGCTCAATATGACCGGCTCGCCAGTGGGCGCGATGAAAGTGTTTTTAATCTTTTACATCATCTGTGTACTGCTGACCTGGCTGGTTTATGGTCGGCGGAAGTTCAGCCAAAAATAAGAGATCGATGCCTGTTGTACAACCGTGTCGCATCCGACAAGGCATCAGATCCCAAATCATTCCTGGAGCAGGAGTCATGTCATGAGTAAACTTTTGGATCGCTTTCGCTACTTCAAACAAAAGGGCGAAACCTTTGCCGATGGTCACGGACAGGTGATGCATAGCAACCGCGACTGGGAAGATAGCTATCGTCAGCGTTGGCAATTCGACAAAATCGTGCGTTCCACCCACGGCGTTAACTGTACTGGCTCCTGTAGCTGGAAAATCTACGTTAAAAATGGCCTGGTGACCTGGGAAATCCAGCAGACCGACTACCCGCGCACTCGCCCTGATCTGCCCAATCATGAACCTCGCGGCTGCCCACGCGGCGCAAGTTACTCCTGGTATCTTTACAGCGCTAACCGCCTGAAATACCCGCTAATTCGTAAACGACTGATTGAACTGTGGCGCGAAGCCCTCAAGCAGCACAACGATCCGGTACTGGCGTGGGCATCGATTATGAACGATCCGCAAAAGTGCCTGAGCTACAAACAAGTGCGTGGGCGCGGCGGCTTTATCCGCTCCAACTGGCAGGAACTAAACCAGCTGATTGCCGCTGCTAACGTCTGGACCATCAAAACTTACGGCCCGGATCGCGTTGCCGGATTCTCACCGATTCCAGCCATGTCGATGGTATCTTACGCCGCCGGAACGCGTTATCTGTCGCTGCTTGGCGGCACCTGTTTAAGTTTCTACGACTGGTATTGCGACCTGCCTCCCGCCTCGCCAATGACCTGGGGCGAGCAAACCGACGTGCCGGAATCCGCAGACTGGTATAACTCCAGCTACATCATCGCCTGGGGATCTAACGTACCGCAGACGCGCACGCCAGACGCTCACTTCTTTACTGAAGTGCGCTACAAAGGCACCAAAACTATCGCCATTACCCCTGACTACTCGGAAGTAGCAAAACTGTGCGACCAGTGGCTGGCGCCAAAGCAAGGCACTGATAGCGCGCTGGCGATGGCGATGGGCCATGTGATTTTAAAAGAGTTTCATCTCGATAATCCCAGCGACTACTTTATCAACTACTGCCGCCGCTACAGCGACATGCCGATGCTGGTAATGCTGGAACCACGTGAAGATGGCAGCTACGTTCCCGGGCGCATGATCCGCGCGTCTGACCTGGTGAATGGACTGGGCGAAAGCAACAATCCGCAGTGGAAAACCGTGGCGGTTAATACCGCAGGTGAACTGGTGGTGCCGAACGGTTCGATTGGTTTTCGCTGGGGAGAAAAAGGCAAATGGAATCTGGAATCCATTGCCGCCGGTACGGAAACCGAACTGTCGTTAACCCTGCTCGGTCAACACGACACCGTTGCAGGCGTGGCCTTCCCCTACTTTGGCGGCATTGAAAATCCGCACTTTCGCAGCGTAAAACACGATCCTGTCCTGGTGCGTCAATTACCCGTTAAAAACCTGACATTAGCCGATGGCAGTGTCTGTCCGGTGGTCAGCGTTTATGATTTGGTACTGGCGAATTACGGCCTCGATCGCGGGCTGGAAGATGAAAGCAGCGCGAAAGATTACGCTGAAATCAAACCGTACACCCCAGCCTGGGGTGAGCAAATTACCGGCGTACCGCGACAGTATATTGAAACCATCGCCCGCGAATTTGCTGATACCGCCCATAAAACGCATGGGCGCTCGATGATTATCCTCGGTGCTGGCGTCAACCACTGGTATCACATGGACATGAACTACCGCGGGATGATCAATATGCTGATCTTCTGCGGTTGTGTCGGGCAAAGCGGCGGCGGCTGGGCGCACTATGTCGGTCAGGAAAAACTGCGCCCGCAAACCGGCTGGTTGCCGCTGGCCTTTGCGCTCGACTGGAACCGACCACCGCGCCAGATGAACAGCACCTCGTTTTTCTACAATCACTCCAGCCAGTGGCGCTATGAAAAAGTCACCGCGCAGGAATTGCTCTCACCGCTCGCCGATGCCAGTAAATACAGCGGTCATCTGATTGATTTTAACGTTCGCGCCGAACGTATGGGCTGGCTCCCTTCTGCGCCGCAGCTGGGGCGTAACCCGCTCGGGATTAAAGATGAAGCCGACAAGGCCGGATTATCACCCGCCGAATTTACCGCCCAGGCACTGAAGTCAGGTGAGTTACGCATGGCCTGCGAACAGCCGGACAACGGCAGCAACCATCCGCGTAACCTGTTTGTCTGGCGTTCTAACCTGCTTGGCTCTTCTGGCAAGGGCCACGAGTATATGCAGAAGTATCTGCTGGGTACGGAAAGTGGTATTCAGGGGGAAGAACTTGGACCGACGGAGGGGATCCAACCGGAAGAAGTTGAGTGGCAAACTGCAGCGATTGAAGGCAAGCTCGACCTGCTGGTGACGCTCGACTTCCGCATGTCCAGCACCTGCCTGTTCTCCGATATTGTTCTGCCTACCGCCACCTGGTACGAAAAAGACGATATGAATACCTCGGATATGCATCCGTTTATTCATCCACTTTCTGCGGCGGTCGATCCGGCCTGGGAATCACGCAGCGACTGGGAAATCTACAAAGGTATCGCCAAAGCCTTTTCGCAAGTGTGCGTGGGACATCTCGGCAAAGAAACCGACGTGGTATTACAACCACTGCTGCACGACTCTCCGGCAGAGCTCTCACAGCCGTGTGAAGTGCTCGACTGGCGCAAAGGCGAATGCGACCTGATCCCGGGTAAAACCGCGCCGAATATTGTGGCGGTGGAACGCGACTACCCTGCTACCTATGAACGCTTTACCTCGCTCGGGCCACTGATGGATAAACTTGGCAACGGCGGTAAAGGGATTTCGTGGAATACCCAGGATGAAATCGATTTCCTCGGCAAACTCAATTACACCAAACGCGATGGCCCGGCGCAGGGGCGTCCGCTGATTGACACCGCCATTGATGCATCAGAAGTCATTCTGGCGCTGGCACCGGAAACCAACGGCCATGTGGCGGTCAAAGCGTGGCAGGCGCTGGGCGAAATCACCGGACGCGAACATACCCATCTGGCGCTGCACAAAGAGGACGAGAAGATTCGCTTTCGCGATATTCAGGCGCAGCCGCGTAAAATTATCTCCAGCCCCACCTGGTCCGGTCTGGAAAGCGATCACGTCTCCTACAACGCCGGATACACCAACGTCCACGAGTTAATTCCGTGGCGCACGCTGTCGGGCCGTCAGCAGCTGTATCAGGATCATCCGTGGATGCGTGCCTTCGGTGAAAGTCTGGTGGCTTATCGCCCGCCTATCGACACCCGCAGCGTCAGTGAAATGCGCCAGATCCCACCAAACGGCTTCCCGGAAAAAGCACTTAACTTCCTGACGCCGCACCAGAAATGGGGCATTCACTCTACCTACAGTGAAAACCTGCTGATGCTGACGCTCTCGCGCGGCGGGCCGATTGTCTGGATCAGCGAAACCGATGCCCGTGAACTGACCATTGTCGATAACGACTGGGTGGAAGTGTTTAACGCCAACGGCGCGCTGACTGCCCGCGCGGTGGTCAGCCAACGTGTACCGCCGGGTATGACTATGATGTATCACGCCCAGGAACGCATTATGAATATCCCCGGCTCGGAAGTAACCGGCATGCGCGGCGGCATTCATAACTCGGTCACCCGCGTTTGCCCGAAACCGACGCATATGATTGGCGGTTACGCGCAACTGGCCTGGGGCTTCAACTACTACGGCACCGTCGGCTCGAACCGCGACGAATTCATCATGATCCGCAAGATGAAGAACGTTAACTGGCTGGATGATGAAGGTCGCGATCAGGTACAGGAGGCGAAAAAATGAAAATACGTTCGCAAGTCGGCATGGTGCTTAACCTCGACAAATGTATCGGCTGCCATACCTGTTCGGTGACCTGCAAAAACGTCTGGACCGGACGCGAAGGCATGGAGTACGCATGGTTTAACAACGTCGAAACCAAACCGGGCATTGGTTATCCGAAAAACTGGGAAGATCAGGAAGAGTGGCAAGGCGGCTGGGTCCGCGATGTCAACGGTAAGATCCGTCCGCGTCTGGGCAGCAAGATGGGCGTGATTACCAAAATTTTCGCCAACCCGGTCGTCCCGCAGATTGACGATTACTACGAACCTTTCACCTTCGACTACGAACACTTGCATAGCGCGCCGGAAGGTAAACATATTCCCACCGCCCGCCCGCGTTCGCTGATTGACGGTAAGCGGATGGACAAGGTGATCTGGGGCCCAAACTGGGAAGAACTGCTGGGCGGCGAGTTCGAAAAACGCGCCCGCGACCGCAACTTCGAGGCCATGCAAAAGGAGATGTACGGGCAGTTTGAAAACACCTTCATGATGTATCTACCGCGCCTGTGCGAACACTGCCTCAATCCCAGCTGCGTGGCGACCTGCCCCAGCGGCGCTATCTACAAACGCGAAGAAGATGGCATTGTGCTGATCGATCAGAATAAATGCCGTGGCTGGCGTTTGTGCATTAGCGGTTGTCCGTACAAAAAAATCTACTTCAACTGGAAAAGCGGCAAGTCAGAAAAATGTATCTTCTGTTATCCGCGAATTGAGTCAGGCCAACCCACCGTGTGCTCAGAAACCTGCGTGGGTCGCATCCGGTATCTGGGCGTGCTGCTTTACGACGCAGACCGCATTGAGGAAGCGGCGAGCACAGAACGCGAGGTTGATCTCTATGAACGCCAGTGCGAAGTATTCCTCGATCCGCACGATCCCTCTGTGATCGAAGAAGCCCTGAAACAAGGTATCCCGCAAAATGTGATTGAAGCTGCCCAGCGTTCGCCAGTCTACAAAATGGCGATGGACTGGAAACTGGCGCTACCGCTGCACCCTGAATATCGCACCCTGCCGATGGTCTGGTACGTTCCTCCGTTGTCGCCGATTCAGTCCTACGCTGATGCGGGCGGTTTGCCGAAAAGCGAAGGCGTGCTCCCCGCCATCGAAAGCCTGCGTATTCCGGTGCAATATCTCGCCAATATGTTGAGTGCTGGCGATACCGGCCCGGTACTGCGGGCGCTAAAACGGATGATGGCGATGCGCCACTATATGCGCTCACAAACCGTGGAAGGCGTAACGGATACCCGCGCCATCGACGAGGTGGGTTTGAGCGTCGCTCAGGTCGAAGATATGTATCGCTATCTCGCTATCGCCAACTATGAAGATCGTTTTGTCATTCCGACCAGTCATCGTGAAATGGCGGGCGACGCCTTCGCAGAACGCAACGGCTGCGGCTTTACTTTTGGCGACGGTTGCCACGGCTCGGACAGCAAATTCAACCTGTTCAATAGTAGCCGGATTGATGCCATCGACATTACCGAAGTACGCAATAAAGCGGAGGGCGAATAATGCAGATCCTCAAAGTGATCGGTCTGTTGATGGAGTATCCGGACGAGCTGTTATGGGAATGCAAGGAGGACGCGCTGGCGTTGATCCGCCGCGACGCGCCGATGCTTACGGATTTCACCCGTAACCTGCTTGACGCGCCGCTGCTGGATAAACAGGCCGAATGGTGCGAAGTGTTTGACCGTGGACGTACCACATCGCTACTGCTGTTCGAACACGTTCATGCCGAGTCCCGCGATCGAGGCCAGGCAATGGTGAACCTGCTGGCGGAATATGAAAAGGTCGGTCTGCAACTGGATTGTCGGGAACTGCCTGATTATCTGCCGCTGTATCTGGAGTATTTAAGCGTACTGCCGGACGTTCAGGCGAAAGAAGGGTTACTCAACGTTGCGCCGATCCTCGCCCTGCTTGGCGGACGCTTAAAACAACGCGAGGCACCGTGGTATTCGTTGTTTGACGCCCTGTTGCATCTGGCGGGTAGTACACTTTCAAGTGACAGTGTCACTAAACAGATTCGCAGTGAAGAGCGCGACGACACCCGTCAGGCGCTGGATGCGGTGTGGGAAGAGGAACAGGTGAAGTTTATTGAAGATAACGCCACGGCGTGTGACAGCTCGCCGCTTAATCAATATCAGCGACGCTTTAGCCAGGATGTCGCACCGCAGTATGTCGACATCAGTGCGGGAGGTGGGAAATGATTCAGTATCTGAACATCTTTTTTTACGATATCTACCCGTACTTGTGTGGCACGGTTTTTATCCTTGGAAGCTGGCTGCGCTACGATTACGGGCAGTATACCTGGCGCGCCGCCTCCAGCCAGATGCTGGATAAACGCGGGATGGTGCTGTGGTCGAACTTGTTCCATATCGGCATTCTGGGGATCTTCTTCGGTCATCTGTTTGGCATGTTAACGCCGCACTGGATGTACGCGTGGTTTCTGCCGGTGGCGGTAAAACAACAGATGGCGATGGTGCTCGGTGGTATTTGCGGTGTATTAACGTTGATTGGCGGTGCGGGGCTGCTGGTGCGTCGTTTAACAAATCCGCGTATCAGGGCGACGTCTTCTGGTGCGGATATCCTGATCCTCGCCATTTTGTTAATTCAGTGCATTCTTGGGTTAACCACCATTCCCTTTTCAGCACAACATCCGGACGGCAGTGAAATGATGAAGCTGGTGGGCTGGGCGCAAAGCATTGTCACTTTCCAGGGCGGCGCATCGACGCATCTTGATGGCGTAGCTTATATCTTTCGCGTTCATCTGGTATTGGGAATGACCATCTTCCTGCTCTTCCCGTTCACCCGACTGGTGCATGTGTGGAGCGCGCCGTTTGAGTACTTTACTCGTCGCTATCAGATTGTGCGTTCGCGGCGATAATCATCACCCTGGCCGGATAGCCCTTCGCTCTCCGGCCAGTTGCAGGCTATGATAGTTCTCCAGCCACAGGAGAACATTAATGAAACCGCAGGTTTACCACGTCGATGCTTTTACCTCTCAACCGTTTCGCGGCAATTCTGCCGGTGTTGTTTTCCCTGCCGATAATCTTAGCGAAGCGCAAATGCAACTTATCGCCCGCGAATTAGGGCATTCGGAAACTGCTTTTCTGCTGCACAGCGACGACAGCGATGTGCACATCCGATACTTTACGCCAACAGTTGAAGTGCCGATTTGTGGTCACGCGACCGTGGCAGCACATTATGTACGTTCGAAGGTATTAGGTTTGGGAAATTGCACCGTCTGGCAAACGTCGCTGGCAGGAAAACACCGCGTGACTATCGAAAAGCACAACGATGATTATCGTATTTCGCTGGAACAAGGTTCTCCTGGCTTTGAGCCACCGCTGGAAGGTGAAACACGTGCGGCGATTATCAACGCGCTTCATCTCACTGAAGACGATATTCTGCCAGGCTTGCCAATTCAGGTCGCAACAACAGGACACTCAAAAGTGATGATTCCGCTGAAAACAGAAGTGG
This sequence comes from Escherichia sp. E14V7, assembly GCF_004212225.1. Lineage (NCBI taxonomy): Bacteria > Pseudomonadati > Pseudomonadota > Gammaproteobacteria > Enterobacterales > Enterobacteriaceae > Escherichia > Escherichia sp. E14V7. Next base: position 6,483 of record NZ_RHJJ01000027.1, on the reverse strand, counting down.
ATATCGACGCCCTTTCGCCTGACCTTGCTGCGCTGACCGCTATCAGCAAACAGATTGGCTGCAATGGTTTCTTTCCCTTCCAGATCCGTCCGGGCAAAAACGAAACCGATGGTCGCATGTTCTCGCCTGCGATTGGTATTGTGGAAGATCCGGTGACCGGCAATGCCAATGGTCCGATGGGTGCATGGTTGGTACATCACAACGTATTGCCCCACGATGGCAGCATGTTGCGTGTTAAAGGCCATCAGGGGCGTGCTCTGGGGCGTGACGGCGTGATTGATGTGACGGTGACAATTCGCGATAACCAGCCGGAGAAAGTGACTATTTCTGGTACGGCGGTGATTTTATTTCATGCCGAGTGGGCAATTGATCTTTAAAACCGTTACCATATACGGCAGAAAAACAAATTGCCTGATGCGCTTCGCTTATCAGGCCTACAACCGCCGGATAAGGCGTTTACGCCGCATCCGGCACTCTGGCACAAACTATTTCCCCGCTTCCGGATGTGTATCAAACGCTGCCATCACCTGCGCCAGCTCATCCACAGTAAACCCATGTTTCGCATCATCCACACCCAGTCCAAACTGCTCCTGCATCACGGCATACAACGACGCCGCATCTGGCAAATTCTGCTGCTCTGCTACGTGACCATTTTCATAATGGGTGAAATGAAAATTGGTCAGTGTCAGCTTGCCACCGTCCGGCAAATGGCGGCACATTAACAAATGATGGCGAAAATGCGATTGCGGCCAGTGCGCCGACCAGAAATTACCCATCACATAATCGCTTTGTTGCTGCTCGCAGAGATCAAAACGGTACATCGACTGCCAGTGCTGATGATGATTAAACTGCAAAACCCAGTCGTCCCCTTCCTGTAACAGCCGATATTCGCCATGTGGCGTTGTTTGCGCGATATCCGCCACTAAACGAATCGGCGCGGTCAGCGTCTGACCACCAAAACCGACGTCGGCAATCCATTGTTCACCCTCCAGTTCTACTAACAACAGACGGTGCGTGCGCGGCGGCAACGATGGTGGGTTAGATAACACCACGCGACCTAACAAACTGCGAACGTTAAATCCCAGCTCACGTAACACTCGCTCAAACACACCATTCTGTTCAAAGCAGTAACCGCCACGCCGGGCGAACACCAATTTCTCTTCCAGAGATTGATCATCAAGCTGCATTTCCCTCGGCAGCAGAACATCGAGATTTTCAAATGGAATGGTGCAATTGTGTTTCAGGTGTAATGCATGAAGCGTATCGATATTGACCGCAGCAGCTCCCGACCAGTTAATGCGTGCAAAATAATGATTCAGAATGGGCGTCATCAGGCGTTTCCGTTAGTGGTTTTATCAACTTATAACCTGGAATAGACGCCGCACAGGCTATTTTGTGCGATCGCGGACATGCATCACGTTCGCAAATCGCCGATCCCGTTAATTTCGTTGCTTATTGCGTTACGAGCTACGCTTTTAAAACACCCTTCATAGCGAGGCGATACCGTGAGCCGATTCATCCCCGTCGAATTACACCATGCCAGCCGTCTGTTAAATCATGGCCCTACTGTCCTGATCACCAGTTTAGATGAGCAATCCCAGCGGCGTAACATTATGGCGGCAGCCTGGTCGATGCCGGTGGAGTTTGAACCGCCACGCGTGGCGATTGTGGTAGATAAATCGACATGGACGAGGGAGTTGATTGAGCGTAACGGTAAATTTGGCATCGTTATCCCAGGCGTTGCAGCGACTAACTGGACGTGGGCAGTGGGAAGTGTATCTGGGCGTGAAGAAGATAAATTTAATTGCTACGGCATTCCGGTGGTGAAAGGTCCGGTGCTTGGTTTGCCACTTGTTGAAGAGAAATGTCTGGCGTGGATGGAGTGCCGATTGTTACCAGCGACTTCCGCGCAAGAGAAATACGACACGCTGTTCGGCGAAGTGGTATCAGCAGCGGCAGACGCACGGGTATTTGTCGAAGGCCGCTGGCAGTTTGATGATGATAAGCTCAATACGTTGCATCATTTAGGCGCTGGCACGTTTGTTACCAGCGGCAAGCGTGTTACGGCTGGTTAAGCATTACATGCTGTAACCAGGTTTCTTTATCAAGGCATCCATTTGGGGCGCGATTTCGGCGTCCCAGATAGCTTGCCATGATTCTGGTTGAATCTGCTGTAGCGCAATGCTTATCGAACTGTCTTTACTGTTCAGATGGCGAATAATAACGTCGGTAATATCTGCAGCAAGCGCAGCTTTTTGTTGCTCGTCCAGTTCACGCGGAAAACATTTAATGTCTATGTGCGGCATGATTGTGCTCCTTTTGAAAGATGTCAGTAAAATTAACACACGTTGTGAATGTCGTGTGTCCGGTAATGCGTTTTTACGGCAATAATGTCTACTTGAAATTGTACATATTTGTACTACGCCCTTTTAAATAAAGCGCCAACGAAAACGTTAACTTGCAGAATATATTCTTCGCCAACATACCATTAAGAAAACATCAAGTTCCCGGCTTGCCAATTTGTTAACGCCCATTATAGTTATTCTTGCCCTCACTAAAAATTTTCATCCGTAATTACCCCCAATAAAAATCCATTCTGGAGACACTTAAGATGCAGCTTAATCATATTGTTAAAAGTCTGCTAATAACGGGATTATTCACCACCAGTTCCTTACCTCTCCTCGCGGCGGAAGCCCCTAAAAACGCCACCGCAGCCACGCAGCAAGCAAACAATTTACTCTATAACCAGTTGCCGTTTTCCGATAACACTGACTTTACTGATGCCCATAAAGGTTTTATTGCCCCTATTCCTCAGGACGTGATTAAGGGCGAACAAGGAAATATTATCTGGGATCCACAACAATACGCGTTTATCAAAGAAGGCGATAAAGCCCCTGATACGGTGAATCCAAGTTTATGGCGTCAGGCGCAACTGATAAATATCAGCGGATTATTTGAAGTGACTGAAGGTGTCTATCAGATTCGTAACCTTGATTTATCAAATATGACCATCATTGAAGGCAAAGAGGGTATTACCGTCGTTGATCCACTTGTTTCAGCAGAAACAGCCAAAGTTGGGATGGATCTCTATTACAAAAATCGCGGCCAGAAACCGGTAGTGGCGGTTATCTACACACACAGTCATGTCGATCACTACGGTGGTGTTCGCGGCGTAATTGATGAAGCTGACGTTAAATCAGGCAAAGTTAAAATCTATGCGCCAGCCGGATTTTTGGAGGAGGCCGTTTCCGAAAATATTATGGCTGGCAATGTGATGAGCCGACGAGCCAGCTATATGTATGGCAACTTATTGAAACCTGATGTTAAAGGCCAGGTCGGCGCGGGACTGGGAACAACCACTTCAGCAGGAACGGTCACGTTGATTGCTCCTACTAACTACATCACCAAAACCGGGCAAAAAGAAACTATTGACGGGTTGACCTATGATTTTCTGATGGCGCCAGGTTCCGAAGCGCCTTCTGAAATGCTGTGGTTTATTGAAGAAAAGAAACTGATCGAAACGGCAGAAGATGTCACGCACACCCTTCACAACACTTATTCGCTGCGTGGTGCCAAAATTCGCCAACCGCTGCCGTGGTCAAAATATATTAACGAAGCACTCAATTTATGGGGTGATAAAGCCGAGATTATTCTCGCTCAACATCACTGGCCAACCTGGGGCAACGATAACGTGGTCAAACTGCTTAAAAGCCAGCGTGATTTGTATCGTTACATCAATGATCAAACTCTGCGTATGGCAAATCAGGGGATGACCCGTGATGAAATTGCCGCAAACTTTAAACTGCCCTCTTCACTGGCTAACACCTGGGCGAATCGCGGCTATTACGGTTCGGTGAGCCATGATGTGAAAGCAACTTATGTGCTTTATCTCGGCTGGTTTGATGGTAACCCCGCAACGCTTGATGAACTGCCGCCAGAAGAAGGCGCAAAGAAATTTGTCGAGTATATGGGCGGTGCTGATGCCATTTTACAAAAAGCCAAACAGGATTATGACCAGGGTAATTTCCGCTGGGTTGCTCAGGTTGTCAGTAAGGTGGTGTTTGCGGATCCAAACAACCAGGCAGCGAGAAATCTGGAAGCTGATGCGCTTGAGCAGTTAGGCTATCAGGCTGAATCTGGGCCGTGGCGTAATTTCTATCTCACTGGCGCACAGGAATTGCGTAACGGCGTACAAAAATTACCAACACCAAATACTGCCAGCCCTGACACTGTGCGTGCAATGACGCCAGAGATGTTCTTTGATTATCTTGCCGTCCATATTAATGGTGAGAAAGCGGCAGACGCCAAAGCCGTGTTGAATTTCGATTTTGGTGAAGATGGCGGAACCTATAAAGTGGAGCTTGAAAATGGTGTTCTCAATCATACCGCTGGTGTAGAGGCTTCGAATGCTGATGCCACTATCACTCTGTCTCGTGATGTATTGAACAAAATAGTACTGAAAGAAGAGACGCTGAAAGAAGCCACGGACAAAGGAGATGTCAAAATTACCGGCAATGCGGAAAAACTCAACGAGCTGTTAGGTTATATGGATAATTTTGAGTTTTGGTTCAATATAGTGACACCATAAACTCAGTATAAATTGGGCAGGTTTCCTGCCCTTTTCTGGTTATAAGAAATGGTTTCTGATAAAAGAAAAAACGCTCATTGTTCGTGGAAAAATCGCCAGGATATGGTTATTCGCGGAATGTCGATTAGCCTGCCGTGGTTTGCCTTGATTAACATCTGTTTTTCATCGATGATTTTGCTGCGTGGTATTTTGTTTAATGAGGACATGACTTCAGGGCTTAATGAGAAAAACCTTGTACATACTATTGATATTTCATCTTTTGGCATTCTGCTGATTAGTGGCCTTTTATTGCTCATTTCCCGAAAAAAAGTGCTGTATATTCAGCAACTATTAGTCATTCTAAGCCTGTTATGGTCATGGTGTTGCTTTTATTTCATTGCACACTGGACGCTACCTTTTGCTTACCCTCTGTGTGTATTATTAATGCTTAGTGCCATTGTTGCGCTGTACTTTCACACGCCATCATTACTCGCATTTATCACTCCATTATGGTTTAGCATCCCGTTAGCCAGTCTTGTTCTCAATCAGCATGTGAATGTTCATTTCGCTGTCATCTGGGGCCTTTTTTCACTGGCGCTATATGGTGGGCGACTTATTTTATTACGTTGGTTTGAAGAAGCATGGCAACAAAACAAGTACAACAACCAGTTAATTAATCGCCTTGATGCATTAGCACATCGTGATCCTTTAACTGGGATAGCAAACCGACGTGCAATGAATAGTATCTTACACGACGCGATAGATAACGGCGGGTCATTTGCTCTCATTATGTTGGATGTTGATTTTTTTAAACGCTACAACGACACCTACGGGCACCCAGCGGGCGATAAATGTTTGATACAAGTTGCCGACGCCCTGCAACGCGCAATACGCCAGCCTGAAGACATAGTCGCTCGTTATGGTGGCGAAGAGTTTGCCATCCTACTTTTTAATGCAACATTGCCGGAAGCTGAGGCGATAGCAGCCAGAGTGAAGCAAGAACTTAAATTGGCAGCTATCTCGCATCAGGCATCTGCTGTTAGTGCATTTGTTACGGTTAGTCAAGGGATTGCCTGTTCTGCTCCCGCAAAAACGGCTGAACAAATTGTTTCAGATGCCGACGCCGCGTTATACCGGGCGAAAGAAAATGGGCGAAATCGATGGGCTTTATAAGCATTAGGGGACTGGATAGATTACGTCTCTCCGCTCTTAACAAGGGCTGACGGGTGATAATATTTGTCCAGAGCTATCTTCTCTGCGATGTCTTTCTGGCATTCATTGGAGCGGTGGTGATTATTTTTCCTTTAATGCCCATCATGTTAAGACGTTCAGAAATCACATAATCTCATTGGATTTTTCATCCGTCTTGATCTGTCCGATGACCAGACTGTGCATTGTTGAGAATGCAATAATAACGAGAGTCGCTCCCCTGCGACGACTTTTATCTTAAGAGTGCCGAAGTGTTTTTCCATCAATTGCGATGACGTCTTTATCATCTGAAGAGTGACATTCACGCATCCAGTTAATATAGCACTCATGAAATTTTACAGGACTGATACAGGATACAACTCTGGCAATAATATCGTGAACAGGAATACCATTTTCAAAATCACCATATCGCTTCAAAAAATCGAGATGCGTTTCTCCAAAATCCTCTATGTCTTCACATCTTTCTGCACCAGAAATAACGGCGCAAATAGTCAACAGTAGAATATCAGACAATTTATGTTCCACTTTCCAGACTTGTCTGTAATCGGGGATAATAGAAATATGTTCCATCAATTTTTTAAGTTCCATTTTGCTCTCCTTAATTATGTAAGGAGTATTTGATCATGTATAAGTAATAAAAAACAGCTTCAGGTAATGAGGAATATCTCAATTTTTAAACATAAAATGCGAATTATTTAGTACAAAAA
>NZ_RHJJ01000026.1:0-102210 GCF_004212225.1 Escherichia sp. E14V7 | reverse complement strand
CGCCATCCCGCCGAGCATACAGGCCTCGGAAGAACCAATGGTGTTGGTGCCAACGGCCTGGCCGTTTTTCGGTGCAGGCGCGTGCCACAGGTCAGCAACCATATTTACACAGCGCAGGTCGATGGCTGCGGATTGCGGATATTCTTCTTTGTCGATCCAGTTTTTATTGATCGACAGGTCCATCAATTTATGGACATTTTCGTCGTCCCAGGTCTGGCAAAAAGTTGCCAGGTTCTGACGAGCGTTACCGTCGAGAAATAATTCATCATTGATAATTTGAAATGCGACATCATCACGCATTTCATGCAGCGGAAAATGTTTCGATTCAGCGATGGTGGAAATAGATTTTGTACCAAAACGTGAATCGAGAAGTTCCGACCTTAAATCCGTTACTTGCTTCTTATCCATTTCAAACTCCTTAAAATGATTGGATCGCAATAAAAAAGTAGGATTTATCGATAAAGTAAGCAAGCTCAATGGTCTGGGTTTTAAATAACAAAATCCTAATCTTGTTTGGTTTTTGACAATAATTGCATTATGTTTTTTTAAGTAAAAACAAAAGGATGAGAAATATACTAATGATAATTTCGATCTTTTTAGCGTTATTTTAATGTGTTTTTTACCTGCCGTTATTATCACGTAAAAATTAGCCAATAAAATATCATTATTAGTTAGTGGTTAATTTTTTGAACGTTTTTAAAGATTATCGAATAAAAAAGAGATAATTACCAGAATCCCCGCCAACATTGTTGACGGGGTAATTTGTTATTTCGGCAGTAATACTACGATATAGGTAACAGCGTGAAGGAGTTGTTGCCCTGGATGTAAACTGATTTTTACCCTACGTGTCATATGGACGTTCACTTATTATCTTTGAAGGCCAGGCAAGATAACGTCAATACGGCGTTGGGGATCGTTTACACGCCAACTTCCGAAACTGATAAGTCTTCCTTTTAATTAATAGTGTAAAATTCAGGTATAACTCTGACAGGAGGAAATATGCGTAAATACATCACCAGCAGCGAATGGGCGCTTTTCTTTAATGCTATAACGGGTACGCGAAATGAAATCCGTGATAAAGCATTGCTACATATAACTTACATTCATGGACTTCGCGTCAGTGAGTTGATAGACCTTAGACTGGGAGATCTTGATATGACTGAAAAAATTGTTTTTATTAGGCGTCTGAAAAATGGATTATCAACTTCACATCCATTACAGCCAGAAACAATAGAATTATTGCAACGCTGGTTCCTGATTAGAAAAAGATACGCTAAAGGTAGTCAGGATGATTATCTTTTTCTGTCAAGCCATGGAAAAAAAATTTCCAGACAATGGATTTATAAACTCTGCGCACGATATAGTCAGCGTGCGGGTCTGAGAATTAAGGTTCATCCGCACATGTTGCGTCATGCCTGTGGTTATGCTCTTGCTAATCAGGGACTGGATACCCGTCTGATTCAGGATTATCTGGGTCACAGGAACATTCATCATACTGTACTGTATACGGCCAGTAATCCAGGTCGTTTTCATCGGGTCTGGCGCAGTTAAATTTTTACGCAAGGAGTGAGGAATTGCATATCCATAATATTTTTATTATCTGTTCTGTGAAATAGTGTATATATAGGTCCTCTTTTTAAAACACATTTATTAATACACAGCGCCCCCATGGCATCATATATATGAAAATCAAAAATCTCTTTGTATGTCCCAGTAAATTTCTGGCTGGCATATAAACCATCAGGAAGAAGTGTCTCTGGCAGGGAAAAACTGTTTATTTCTTTAAAAGTATAAATTAATTCAGAATCTGTTTCTCTGGAGGGTATCATTTCACCTGAAATCATAAAATCAGACATTTCATTAACAGGATCATAAATTGATACTATGGACTGAAAAAGGTTACGGTTATAAATAAAATGATCGCCGCTCTGGGTATGGATAAAGTCCATTCCCAGATTCACAGGCATTTTAAGGTTTGGAACAGAAGGATGATTGCCCTCAGCTATCTCAATCATTCTGAATTTTGTGCACAGTGTGGTTCTGTACAATACGGGCTGGGCATACTGCATATCCCAGGCATCCGCATTGCGATACTGTACTGGTGACACCTTGAACTGTTGCCTGAAAGCACGGGAAAAAGCCTGGGGCGAACTGAACTCATACATTAGTGATATATCTGTTATCCGGCGACTGGTATGACGCAAAAGTAAAGCGGCAAGTGTTAGTTTTCTGCGACGTATGTATTGCGCCACACTGATCCCCGTTACATCCTGAAACAGTTTGTACAACCAGCGTTCTGAATAGCCTGAACGTTCAGCAAGAACTTTTACTGACAGTGAGCTGTTCAGATTCCCTTCGATAATTCCCGCCAGTTGCTGGATTAAATTCATTTGCTATACCTGTGGGTCCATGCCAGTTGACTGTTCTTAAGAGCAATCGGTGTTTTATTCTGCTTTCCTGACTTTAGCACGTTTAGCCATAGCCTGATGGGGTCATCGTGTCACTCTTGAATGCTCTGTTTCATCTGACCGGAGCCATTAATGTCTTCCCGAAAATTTCTTACTCACCATGAAGTCAGCCTTTTGATACAGGCGGTGCTGAAGGGGCGCCACCCGGAACGTGATGCCTGCATGATTCTTCTTGCTTTTATCCACGGACTCAGGGTCAGCGAAATGCTTTCGTTACGTCTTGCTGACCTTGAGCTCGAGTCCCGAAAACTGTGCGTCCAGCGCCTGAAAAACGGCTTCAGCACCGTGCATCCCTTACTGACTGAAGAAGTACAATGTATCAGGAACTGGCTCAAAGCCCGGGAAACTATGAAATTACCTACAACAGAAGAAGAGAGGGACTGGCTGTTTATTTCCAGATCAGGGCGTCCGCTTACCCGTCAACGATTTTATAACTTGCTGGCTGAAGCAGGAAGAAATGCCGGGCTGGCTGTTGCTGTCCATCCACATATGCTGAGACATGGGTGTGGTTACGCGTTGGCTGATAACGGCATCGATACACGCCTGATTCAGGATTACCTGGGACACCGGAATATCAGGCATACGGTGATTTATACAGCTTCAAATTCGGCCCGCTTTGAACGGTTATGGAAGCCGTCAAAAAGGGCGAAAAAGCAACTTTTTGACCCAAACTGTAAACTGCCTGTATTGCGGTTGCAAATGTTAAAAAACACATGTTATGCAAACAACAATTAATTAAAGATCATTTGATTTAAATCAATAAAACCCCCGAATCAATTCCCTTCTGTAACAATATGGCATTGATGTCTGTCAGTTTTCTAAATTTTCCAAAACTCCATCAATAGTATAAATAGCCAAAAATATCACATAACTAAGAAAATAAAACCAGACAAAAACAAAAATTTAGTTTTTTAATCCAATGTTGTCAAAATGGGTCATTTTGACAACAACAGATCCTCTTCTTGTGCACCTGTACTGCGCGTTACTCAGCACTGATAACCCGACACAAGCGGCAACAGATGTCTGTTGTCATTATTGGGGGGAGGGATGTCAGTGCTTCTTAATTCATACTTCTGACGGAGAGATATTCAGGTGGCGGGTATGCCTGAGAGACGCAGACGAATAAAGAGACATTTTTTCTGTCCTGAGTGTGTTCAGGACATGCAGGCTCGACCACTGTATATCATCGTGACCTTCTGGGGGATGCGAACCGGCAGGTTACTGACAGTTGAGGCGGTCAGCCGGGAGTTTCATATTCCCCAGAGAACAGCAAAAGATATTCTGTATTACATTGAGCACGAGGGACGAAACCATATCCGCTGCAGGCGCTTTATACAGAACGAACCGACAACGGGACGAAGACGCGCCCTGCGGATCCTGGATATACAGGATCCGCAGGAAATCCCGGCCAGTTCAGGAGCAAAACTGGATGTTCAGTTGGAACCTGTTGCCCCCGCAGCAAAGCAGTCACTCAGGCCACAGACAAAATTTCAGAAACTACGTCAGTGGATGGTATCGAGAAAACAGAATGAACAGGCTCCTCAGGAGCTGACAGAATACGGATGAAACAGATATTTTTGATGAGTCAGTGTCAGTACACCCGCCTCGGGCTTTTTGCAGTGATGGAAAGTGCCGGGCAACATGCTGTTCAGGTTATTTCCGTGGAAACACCGGAGCAGATTGTGTCGCATATTCTGTCTGACAGACACCTCCCCGGGAAACAGCGTGTCATTGTGGTAGATCTCACCTGCCATGAGTCATCAGTGACTGTGAGGGCGCTGTGGTTTTTGTGGAATCTGTCAGTCATTTATTCTGAACGCCACGAACTGAGAGGGACTCCATGCATTTTAATTGGCCATCAGGGAGGGCAGAATAATATCAGATATCCTTTTACCTGGATTTCTCCGTCACAAAGCTTTCATCAATTGAAAAATATTTTTCTGCGCATTCTGGCCGTGCCTTCTCGCTATATAAGTAGTGGGTATAGATTTCAGCGTTTAAGTGCTAATGAGCGACATGTGATAAATGCACTTCTTGGCGGTGAAACTGTAAGTGATATTGCAAAGCGTATGCAGATACATTACAGCAATGTGTGTTACTACCGACAAAAGGCGATATTTAAAATCGGTCTGAGAAACCGGAATGATATTGCATGGATTATGAACAGGACGTTTTTGTAAGCGCTGTAACAGTACGTACTGACCGGATACACTTCCGAAATTGATAAGTCTTTCCGCACGTAAACTGTAAACTAACTCCTGCGCGTAGCCGGAAGTAATGCAGAGAGCATTTCATCGGCAACGACTAAAGTCGTTTTAACTATAATGGAATGCGCGAGGTATGACATCGTGAGAATGTCATATGTGAACTCATCTCTGCTATTACAGAAGAATATCAGAACCGTGCGATGGGTGTTACTCATCATAAGAAAGACACTTCAGTTATATTTTTAGCGTACTCATCGTGCTTTTCAACGCTTATATATTTTTGAAGGTGAAAATATGTCAACGCTGAAGAATACATTTTTTATCCCTCCGCCTGATACGCCAACGCAGGCAGGGCCTGAAAATATTTTTTATGACTTTAATGATGGTGCACGTGTATTGCTTCCTGAAGGGAAATGGCACGTGCGTCTGCTGGATGCGGATTCAGAAAATATTCTTTTCTGCTGCGATGTGGATAAAGGCTGGGTAACCAGCAGTAAGAAATATTTCGTGCGCTTTCGCATTCAGGTATTCCGTCAGGGGGAAGAAACGCCTCTGCTGGATGAAACCCTGAAATTAAAAGACCGGCCTGTACTGATTTCATTCCCGACCGGGACGCTGGGCGATTTGCTCGGCTGGTTTCCTTATGCGGAACGCTTCAAGTCCCTGCATAAGTGCCGTCTGGAATGCACGATGTCGCAGGACATTATTGATCTGCTGGCGCCTCAGTATCCGCAGATACAGTTTTCCACGCCGGATAAGCCGCGCACGGTGGCGCCTTATGCCACGTATCGCGTGGGGCTTTATTTCGGTGGCGATACAAACAATCAGCCGGTGGATTTTCGCAAGGTCGGTTTCCACCGTTCTGCAGGCTACATTCTGGGCGTTGACCCGCGTGAAGCCCCCGTCCGGCTTGACCTGTCCGCGCCCCGGGTTATCCAGGAGCCTTATGTGTGCATCGCCACACAGTCCACCTGTCAGGCGAAATACTGGAACAACGGCACTGGCTGGAGTGAGGTCATCGCACACCTGAAATCACTGGGTTACCGGGTGCTGTGCATTGACCGGGACGCCCACTATGGCCAGGGCTTTGTCTGGAATCACATCCCGTGGGGAGCCGAAGACTTTACCGGCAAGCTACCGCTGCAGGAGAGGGTGAACCTGCTGCGGCATGCCAGTTTCTTCATCGGCCTGCCAAGCGGTCTGTCATGGCTGGCCTGGGCTACCGGTATTCCGGTGGTGCTGATAAGTGGCTTCAGCCTGCCCAACAGCGAGTTTTATACCCCATGGCGGGTATTTAACTCCCATGGTTGCTACGGGTGCTGGGACGATACATCGCTGAATTTTGACCACCACGATTTTCTGTGGTGTCCGAGACATAAAAACACTGACCGGCAATTTGAATGTACTCGGCTGATAACTGGCGCTCAGGTCAATGGCGTCATCAATAAACTTCACCGTTCTTTAACTGAACAGGGTGTTGAGGACACTCTGGAGAAAGGAGTAAGCAATGAATAAGGTTTATAACACTGTCTGGAATGAATCCACAGGGATGTGGGTCGTTACCTCAGAACTGACCCGTAAAGGAGGTCAGCGCCCCCGGCAAATCAAGCGTACCGTGCTGGCAGGGCTGATTGCCGGCCTGCTTCTGCCATCACAGCCTGCGCTGGCGGCAGTCTATGACAATCAGACAATTGGAAGTGGTGGAACAAGTACGACGCTGAATATCTTCAGTGGTAGCAGTGCCACGGGTACTGTTATTAACAATAGCGGCTATTTGTGGATCGATACTGGCGGCAGTGCCACGAGTACCACTATTAACAGTGGCGGGAAGCAGTATGTCTCCACGGGTGCTATCGCTACTGACACTACCGTTCACAGCGGTGGTGAGTTGATGGTTTACACCGGAGGTAGCGCTGTTAATGTTATTCAGAACAGCGGCGGTATTATTGCAGCGAACACCAGTTCTATCCTCAACGGTAACAATACTAACGGCAGCTTCAGTGTTGCAGGAGGCAGTGCAAGCAATATGCTACTGGAGAATGGTGGTTATCTCAGGGTATTAAATGGGCATCAAGCCAAAGATACGACCCTAAACAGCGGTGGGAGTCTGCTTGTCGAGAATGGTGGCAGTGTCATGAATACCACCATTAACAGAAGTGGGCAGCAGTTCGTCTCGGGCGGCGGCAGTGCCACGAACACCACAATTAACGGTGGAAACCAGCATGTTTCCAGCGGCGCCAGTGCCACGAACACCACAATTAACGGTGGAAACCAGCATGTTTCCAGCGGCGCCAGTGCCACGAGTACCACTATTAACAGTGGGGTGCAGCGTGTTAATAGTGGCGGCAGCGTGACCGCTACAATAGTCAACGGTGGGTATCAGGCTGTCTACGGCAGTGCTACTGACACCACCATTAACAACGGAGGTGAGCAGGCTGTCTCCAGTGGCGGAAGCGTAACGAACACCATCATTAACAGCGATGGATTCCAGACTGTTTACAGCGGCGGTAGCGCCACTGGCACTACCATTCATAGCGGTGGTTCGTTGGTGGTGTTCTCTGGTGGGAGTGCTGTTGCAATTACTCAGAACAGCGGCGGCGCCATTAGCACTGACACTGACTCTTTCATGAATGGCACCAATGCTAAGGGTAGCTTCAGTATTGCCGCAGGCAGTGCCAGCAATATGCTGCTTGAGAACGGAGGCTCCCTTACGGTAGTCAGCGGACATAAGGCCAGTGATACGACGGTCGGCCAAGGCGGGGATATGTATATTAAGTCAGGCGCCAGCGCTACCGATACGACAGTTGACAATGGTATTCAGACTGTTGACGGGACAGTAGAGAATACCACCGTTTACGGCGGAACCCAGACTGTCAATGTCGGAGGGAGTGCCATTAACACTATCCTTAACCGAGCCCTGCAGTTCGTTAGTGGCATTGCAGATAAGACAATTCTCAATGATGATGCTAAACAGGCGATCTATGCAGGAGGAGTCGCCAGTAACACCACCGTTAACAGTAATTCTACCCAGACCATCTGGGCTGGTGCCAAAGCTACTGATTCAATCCTGAACACTGGCGGAAGTCAGGAAATTCTTACCAATGGTAGTGCAACCGGTACGACGATTGATGGTGGTCTCCAGAAGGTTAACGGTAGTGCAGACAATACCACTCTTAATGGAGGATATCAGGTGGTCTCTGCGGGAGGCGGCGCGAGTAACACCATTGTAAATGGAGGGGTGCAGCAAATTAAGTCAGGCGGCAGTGCCGCTGCTACTGTTCTGAATAGTAACGGAAGCCAGAATGTTTTTGCAGGCGGCAACGTCACCGGTACGACGATCGAGGGTGGCGTTCAGAATGTCAGCGGGAGCGCAGATAACACTACCATTAACGACGGCACCCAGATTGTCTGTACAGGAGGAACGGTTACTAACACTACTGTCAGCACTGGTGTTCAGGAGGTTCGTTCCGGGGGTACTGCAAGTGACACTACCCTTAACAATAAAGGTACTCAGAAGGTTTACGAAGGCGGTAGCGTGATCCGCACCACGATCAACAGTGGCGGTGTGCTGCAGGTGAGTGCCGGCGGTTCTGCCTCGCTGGTTACACAGAAAAGTGGGGGAGCAGTCGTAACTAATACCAGCGCCGTTATGGACGGGACTAACCAGAACGGCAGCTTCAGTATTGCCGCAGGCAGTGCCAGCAATATGTTGCTTGAGAATGGTGGTTCTCTCGCTGTACTCAATGGGCATCAGGCCACAGGTACCACTATTAACAGTGGTGGAGATGTGATAGTCGAGGGCATCGCTACTGGAACAACCATTAACAGCAATGGCTTACTGCATGTATCCAGCGGCGGTAGTGTCACTGGCACCATCGTTAATAACGGTGGCCGCGAGAATATCAATTCAGACGGCAGTGCTACGAGCACTACCCTTAACAGTGGTGGTGTCCAGGCTGTCTCCAGCGGCGGTGTTGCTACGAGCACCCTCGTTAACAACGGAGGCGTCCAATATGTCTACAGCGGCGGCAATGCGTTGAACGCCTCTGTTAATGACGGTGGGCGTCAGTTTGTCTCCAAAGGCGGTATTGCCATGGCAACTTCTGTTAATAGCGGCGGTCGCCAGTATGTCCGTATCGGCGGCAGTGCCACGGACACCGTAATTAACAATACTGGGCGCCAGTTTATCTCCAGCGGCGGCAGTACCACTAACACTACAATTAATTCCGGTGGGGGGCAGTATCTCTACGCCGGAAATGCCACGAAAACTACAGTTAACAACGGCGGACGCCAGTACGTCTCCAGTGGCGGCAGTGCCACTGACACAATCGTTAACAGTGGTGGACGTCAGCATGTTTACATCGACGGTAATGTCACAGAAACGATTATTACAAGCGGTGGCATGCTGCAGGTTGAGGCCGGTGGTTCAGCCTCTAAGGTTACCCAGAACATTGGCGGGGCAGTAGTCACCAATACCAGTGCATTCCTGAGTGGTATCAACGATAAAGGCAGTTTCAGTATCGCTGGCGGCAGTGCAGCCAATATGCTGCTGGAAAACGGTGGATACCTGACGGTGTTTGACGGTCATCAGGCCAGCGATACGATGGTTGGCAGTGACGGTACGCTGGATGTCCGCAGCGGCGGTGTGCTCTTTGGTACCACCACCTTGACTGATAAAGGGACGCTAGTCGGTGACGTTGTGACAAATGAAGGGGACCTGTATTTCCTCAACAACAGTGCTGCGACTTTCGCAGGCACCCTGACGGGGACCGGTACCCTGACGCAGGAAGGCGGTAGTACCCGTTTCAGCGGCCTGTTGTCTCAGGACGGTGGGATTTTCCTTAAGAGTGGCGGGGCCATGACGATGGATGCCCTTCAGGCGAACGCTAATGTGACGACACAGTCAGGTACCACCCTGACGCTGGATAACGGGACCATCCTGACAGGGAACTTTGCGGGAGACAACACCGGTGCAGGTGACATGGCGGTTAAAGGTGCTTCTGTCTGGCATCTCGATGGTGACTCCACTGTCGGCGCATTAACGCTGGATAACGGGACCGTTGATTTCCGTCCGTCAGCAACCACGCGTCTGACGCCAGCCTTCCAGGCGGTGTCGCTGGCGCTCGGGAGCCTGTCGGGTAGCGGGACGTTCCGGATGAACACGGATATCGCATCACATACCGGAGATATGCTGAATGTCGCGGGTAATGCCAGCGGTAACTTTGTGCTGGATATCAAAAACACCGGTCTGGAGCCAGTATCTGCTGGTGCGCCGCTTCAGGTGGTGCAAACAGGTGGCGGTGATGCTGCGTTTACCCTGAAAGGCGGGAAAGTCGATGCCGGTACCTGGGAATACGGCCTGAGCAAGGAAAATACCAACTGGTATCTGAAGGTTGATACTCCGCCTCCGGTTACTCCGCCGACTAACCCGGATGCAGGTAACCCAGGTACAGGTAACCCTGACGCAGGTAAGCCAGATGCAGGTACATCGTCGTCTCCGGTGCGTCGCACAACAAAATCGGCCGACGCAGTACTGGGCATGGCGACAGCACCGGCATACGTCTTCAACAGCGAGCTGGATAATCTGCGTTTCCGTCATGGTGATGTGATGCAGAATACCCGTGCACCAGGGGGCGTATGGGGCCGTTATACCGGGTCAGACAACCGCATTAGCGGCGGGGCCAGCTCGGGCTATACCCTGACCCAGAACGGTTTCGAAACCGGCGCCGATATGGTCTTTGACCTGAGTGACAGCAGTTTAGCGGTAGGTACTTTCTTCTCTTACAGCGACAACAGCATTAAACATGCCCGTGGAGGAAAGAGTAAAGTCGACAGCACCGGTGGTGGTCTGTACGCGACCTGGTTTGATAATGACGGCTACTACGTGGACGGTGTGCTGAAATACAACCGCTTTAATAATGAGCTGCGTACCTGGATGAGTGACGGCACGGCGGTGAAGGGCGATTACAGCCAGAACGGTTTCGGCGGTAGCCTCGAAGCGGGCAGAACCTTCAGTCTGAATGAGAATGCATGGGCGCAGCCATACGTGCGGACAACTGCATTCAGGGCGGATGAGAAGGATATTCACCTGAATAACGGTATGAAGGCCAAAGTCGGTGCGACCAAATCTCTGCAGGCTGAGGCTGGTGTGAAGCTGGGGATGACCCTTGACGTTGCAGGAAAAGAGGTCAAACCGTACCTGTCGGCGGCGGTGAATCATGAATTTTCGGACAACAACAAAGTCCGTATCAATGACACCTACGACTTCAGGAACGACATCTCCGGGACGACCGGGAAATACGGACTGGGTGTCAGTGCGCAACTGACCCCAAATGCTGGCGTCTGGGCTGAGGCTCGTTATGAAAACGGTAAACATACTGAGTCTCCGGTCACAGGCAGTGTCGGGTTCCGTTTTAATTTCTGAGACGTGTCCTGAACAGAGCAGGGATTAAACCATGCGGTGCGGGCGGAAGTTAAAAGGCTTCCGCCCGCGTTTAAATACTTGCTGCCAGAATTCGTAAAAAAATTTCACGGCCTGTAGCGATGCAAAGTAATATCTGAGGGGATAAAACAAGGGTAAACAGGTTTCCATGTCCATTAGAACTACTGGCTCAAAAAATATTCATCTCTCGATGCAGAATAAATTACCATTTGGGTTGGGTGATACTACGTAAGTGTGAAATTATTTAAAATGTTAATGTTTTTTTATCCTTTCGGTGTTTCTATATTTTAATGGTGGTAATTTGTATTTTTTAGAGAAAATCCGAGTAAA
The DNA here is from genome assembly GCF_004212225.1 of Escherichia sp. E14V7. Taxonomy (NCBI): domain Bacteria; kingdom Pseudomonadati; phylum Pseudomonadota; class Gammaproteobacteria; order Enterobacterales; family Enterobacteriaceae; genus Escherichia; species Escherichia sp. E14V7. Next base: position 90,763 of record NZ_RHJJ01000026.1, on the reverse strand, counting down.
AGTCTGTTGTGAATCGAATCCATATTTATAGGCGATGCTCATCACAGACTCATTAGTCTCGACAAGATCTTTAGCTGCAAGACCAAGTTTTTTATCTTTGATATATTTCCCAAGGCTAACTTTTTTATCTGTACAAAAATCCGCTGAAGATGCCACTTAGAGTATCCAGCCCGCGTAGCAACATCGTCTATCTTCAGCGGTTTATGTATGTTTGAATCAATCCATTGAGTTACCTCATCGATAATATCTTCTGTTCTGGAGATAAGACGACGCTAACTATAAGAGGGCTGTGACATATATTGTTCAAAATGCTAATTACTTACTTGTAGATTTCAGCAACCCCGTGCAATCGGTTATTCCCCGCGGTTGACAGAATTTTGAATGATGTTGCTCCTTGATCATCAGCTTTACGAGAAAGCGCATTCGATAATTCATCAAGCGTCAGGGCATTACTGGCTGAGACTACACCAATCTTTTCTTTGCCATCTGCATGACGAATCTCCTCAGCAGCAGATGCAGTATTTACCGAAATGAATCCCATGAATAATGCAGTAATTAGTAGTGCTTTCATATCTGATACCTGTTTTAAACGATGTATTTGGAAGGTGACGAATATCAGAAGGAGCTTCCTCCTTCTTGATCTGTAAATATACAGTTCTAAGCTGTCATAAGACTGACTGTCATATGACAACGTTGTCAGATTTTTGAGTTTTTCGAATACAGATTCAGGTCGTTAATAATGCACTCAGGTTCTTCAGTAAGGGGCATATTGTCTATATCGAAAACCCCATCATTTTTTTGGGGATTATCACTCTGCAGCTCTGCAAACAGAGGGGTGAGATCCTGCTGTGCTTCTCCTTGCTCTGCGACCAGTTCGAACGTTTTATTTTTAGCCGCATCATTGCTCAAGGCCGTTACCAGTACCCGGGCGATTTGTTCCCGGGAGATAACACCATCTTCCGGCGTTCCCGCATGGCGTCTATCCCCCTGAAGCATGACGATTCTGTGCTCATCATCATTGTTGTAATCAAACCAGCCGGGTCTGACGATAGTGTAGATATGCCCACTGGCTCTGACCAGGCGTTCAGAGCGTCTCTTCCAGTCATGAACTTCAGTACGTTGATTCCAGCTACTGAGCCGCTCAGTAACGCCAATCGTTGTCATCAGGGCGATGCGAACAGGTGTATCCCTGAATATTCGCAAAATGTTACGTACACCGCCGTAATCTATCGCTCTGGCACCAATACGTCCCTGACCATCGGAGCCGAGTGTAAAAATGATGGCATCAATATCTTTCGGTAAATCGGTGAGTGTTTCAGGTATTGAAACATCCCCATAGAAAATATCTGTTCCACGAGGGAGTAACTTGATTTTCCGCCGATTCCTGACCAGAGCCACGGGCTGATGGCCCATTGCAATAGCAGTATTCACAACATGAATACCAATGCTTCCTGTTGCGCCAGCAACGAGTATTTTCATGATAAACCTTCTGATAATTCAGCCTTATATTTGATACAGCCAGAGAATATCAATTATCATTATTGCCAGTAACGAGGCTAAAATGATTGTGTCTATGAACACCCTTCATGAATGCGCTTTGAAGGGAATGCTTCTACAAGGAAATCGTCAATGCTTAAAGAAAACTTCAACGAACTGCAAATCTTTCTTGTGGTGGCAAGAGAGCGAAGTTTTACCAAAGCAGCGAGCAAACTCGGCGTCTCTCAGTCTGCACTTAGCCATGCAATGAAGGCACTGGAGGAAAGGTTAAATATCCGTCTCTTAACCCGAACTACCCGTAGCGTGGCCCCCACGGAAGCAGGGGAGAGAATAATTGCCTGTCTTGAGCCACGTATAGATGAGCTTGAGCGCGAGCTGGAATCACTTATCCAACTGAATGGCACGCCCTCCGGGAATATTCGTTTATCAGCCGGGGAACATGCTGCGCGCAGTCTGGTCTGGCCGAAGCTAAAACCGTTCCTCAGGGAATATCCCGAAATCAATGTCGAACTGGTGGTGGATAACGGTTTTGTCGATATTGTTGAAGGTCGTTTTGATGCCGGGATCCGTCTGGGTGAAAGTGTGGATAAGGATATGATTGCAGTGCGAATTGGGCCTGATATGCGGATGGCTATGGTGGGAGCGCCGGCGTATTTTGCTGCAAACCCTGCGCCTGAAACGCCTCACGAACTCCAAAATCATCGCTGCATCAATATGCGTCTGCCAACTGCCGGTGGACTTTATCACTGGGAGTTTGAACGCGAAGGGAAACCGTTACGGGTCAGAGTTGATGGGCAACTGACGTTTAATCTGCTGCCAGAAAGAATTGATGCCGCATTATCAGGATTTGGTATTGCCTGTGTTCCCGAAGACGTGATTCAGGATTATGTAAAGTCAGGCGAGCTTATTCAGGTTTTACAGGAGTGGTGTCCAACTTTTCCCGGATATTACCTTTACTATCCCAGCCGTAAGCAGCATCCGCCTGCTTTTGCGCTGTTGATTGATGCACTTCGCTATTCAGAGTAAAGGGCCCGCTTTTTGCTGTGGGCCCGTTTAGGTATTAACGGCATACGCATGCCTGGTATGGCTATTGCAGATTTTTCTCTTTCAAAAACCGACTCACCAAATCAGCGATCTGCACATTATTCAGGTCGGAAAACGGGAAGTGGGTATTACCTCTGATTCCAGCCTCAGGCAGATGCGTCACCGTCACATCCCCACCATGCTTGTTAACCACGTCACGCCACTTACGCGCCATTGCCAGCCGTACTCGCCAGCTGTCCTGTGCGGGCATAGCTACAGGTTTATCCGGTATGTTATCGCCGTAAATAATCAAAATCGGGATTTTAGTCAGCGCCATAAACTGTTCCATTGGCACTGGTTCACCCTTCAGCGTGTCGAACGCACTTGGCATAGGGGCAGGGAGTTCTTTTTCCGGGAACACAAAACCGCTGCCTGGCTCGAAGGCGACAATGGCTTTGACCTTGTTGTTTTTCATCGCGGTATACCAGCCTGGTCCACCACCCTGAGAGTGAGTAAAGAGGATTGCCGGGCCTGATTTATCCACTACGGCAGACATTGCATCAGAGATGACATTGACATCAAATGGTCCTGTATTCGGAGTCATCTGGCGGAAATACTGATTTAGTGCCTCTTTGTCGTGGGAAAACTGGACGCCTTTAAAATACTCTGGCCACACGCCAATACGGAACTGGTTAAACCACATCTGCTCATCAGGTTTTGGTGTAACCGTACCTTCTACAGTGGTACGTCCGGCATCACCCCGACGTGGCTGATCGACAATATACGTGGAGAATCCGCGGCGCAGGAATATGTTCTGGAACCCTTCACGACCATCTGGCGTACTTTCCCAGGTACGAGAAGACTGGCCCGCGCCATGCAGCATAACTATGGGATATTTATGCGGATTCTCCGGTATTTGATAGAACACCGACGCATGATCGCCATGATAAGTTTGACCTGCAGAGTCCAGCGGCTTTTTCGCGTCAAATGTTCCCGGGGCGGTGATGATGGTGCCTCCGGCAGAAAAACTTCCTTGCTCCTGAATGACCAATGGTTCGGCGTATACAGACTGCGCCCCCAGGCCACCTGCCATCATGCAAATGGCCAGCATTTTTAAGACCGTTTTCAAAATTACATCCTCTGTTATGGTTGCCGTTTAATCATATCTGAGTTGCCAGCGTTAATTATTTCGCCCCCTTGATTGCCTTTATTTGGCGGATTCATAAATGCGGAGGATGAATCACGTATGTGCACTGACCAGGGGGGAGTCTGCATGACGACCGTCTCTATTTGTTCCCAAACGCTTTTTGCAGTGCCTCTTCAGCTCTTGTGGCTGCATCATTGTCGCCATGTTCACGCAGAACCTGTGCTAGAGCAGGTCGCCGGATTATATGCCCAACGCCTGGCTGAACACGGATATATTACCATCGCCGCCGATGCTGCTTATCAGGGGGCCAGCGGAGGGCTGCCACGTAACGTAGACAAACCTGCGAATCGTATTGAAGATATCCACGGCATGGCTGATTTTATCAGCCAGTATCCCGGTGTTGATAGCACCCGTATTGGTTTGTTGGGGATTTGCGGGGGAGGAGGGTATTCACTTGCTGCCGCCGAGACGGACAAACGATTCAAATCGATTGCAACCATTAGCATGTTTAATTCAGGACTGGTACAGCGCAATGGTATGCAGGATTCACAGCTGGATACTATTCAGCAACGTCTTCAGCAGGCTTCAGATGCACGAGCTCAGGAAGTAGCCGGTGGCGAAGTGCTTTACTCCGGTGATGCCAACCTGACTGATGAACAGATCGCTAAATTACCTTTTGCGTTATATCGCCAGGGCTACGAGTACTACTGGAAAACCCACGCGCATCCAAACTCAACGTTTAAATACACCACAAGCAGTCTGTTAGACTTGATGAACTTTGACGTGACGGACCATATCAACCTGATCAATAAACCACTGCTAATGATTGCCGGTTCAAAAGCGGATACGCTCTATATGACTAAAGATGCGTTCGCTAAAGCTACCGGTACGAAGGACAAAGAACTCTTCCTGATCGATGGTGCTACCCACATTGAGACATATTGGGTGCCTGAATACGTTGACCAGGCGACGCAAAAGTTAGACGTTTTCTTCCATAAGAATATCTAGTTACCCTCCAGGCGATCCCCAGCCGTACAGGCTGGGGGATATCCATCAGCTGTACCCACTGTCCACTTGGCGAGGTAGTTAAAAAATCGAAAGAGAGCTCCAGCATTCTGGGGAATCAAGATTCCGACAATAGGGTAGTAATTTGCTGACTCTACGAGGCGAGACGTGGGTGTAAGACGTTGTTGATCCAACCCAATTCGTCATTTAACATAATATACATTATGCGCACCAACATTGTAACTACAATATTCTAATGTCACTTTTAACCCATTTAGTGATGTCACTTTTTATGGCATAAAGGATCAAGCCTTTGTGCCATGGAGACATCAGGATGCTAGTGACCATGTCAGATAAAGAACTGCACAGGATTAATGTCATTCAGTCAGTTGTAGAAAAGCGCATGCGCCGTCGTGACGCTGCACACCAACTTGCTCTGACCGAACGTCAGACGCAGCGTCTGATGAATCGCTTTCGTGAGTCTGGCGCTGCAGGACTGGCAAACCTTCGGCGTGGACGCCCCGGTAATCACAGGCTTCCTGAGTCACTTAAGCTGCGTGTTCTTTCTTTACTTCACGATCACTACAGCGACTTTGGACCCACACTTGCCGCAGAAAAATTGCGCGAACGCCATAACATCATGGTGTCTGTTGAAACGCTCAGAAAATGGATGACGGCTGATGGACTCTGGGTTCCATACTCACGTCGCAGGCCTCGTGTTCACCAACCCAGATACCGGCGTGACTGTCTCGGAGAACTTGTTCAGATCGATGGGTCCCCGCATGACTGGTTTGAAGGACGTGCGCCGAAATGCTGCCTGCTCGTCTTTATTGATGACGCTACTGGCCGCCTGATGCACCTGCGCTTTGGTGAGACTGAATCAGCCTTTGATTACATGATGGCCACTCGTGAGTATCTTGAGCAACACGGCAAACCCCTGGCGTTTTACAGTGATAAGCACGGTATTTTCAGGGTCAATAATGGTGGTTCTACCACGACCGGTGTTACGCAATTTGGCCGTGTACTTTCTGAACTGGGGATCGGGCTGATTTGTGCCAACAGTCCACAGGCTAAAGGTCGAGTGGAGCGAGCAAATCAGACACTTCAGGACAGGCTTATCAAGGAAATGCGCCTCGAAGGCATCAGCAGCATCGAGGAAGCCAATGCCTGGCTGGATACCTTCATTGCTGACTTCAATCGTCGCTTCGCAAGACCAGCAAAATACCCCAAAGATCTGCACCGACCCGTGGCTGAAAGCAACGAAGAGCTGGATGATATTTTTGCCTGGCAGGAATCACGTAAGCTGTCGAAAACGCTGACGTTCCGTTACGATAAGATGATATATCTTGTTGAACCTACAGAAGAAAATACCAGAATTGCGGGCGAAAAGATCACAGTTTACGATTACCCGGACGGCACTTTGGCATTTAAATACGGCTACCGTTCACTCAATTATCAGGTCTTCGACAAACTGGAATGCATCGACCAGGGGCAAATCGTTGATAACAAGCGGCTTGGTGCCGTACTGAAACTGGCTCAGGATAAGATGGATGATCTGGAGCGGGCTGGGAAGCGGGACCGAAGTAAAAAGATGCCCAAAAGACGGGCACAGGCCCGGGTTCAGGAGCAACTCAGGGCCATTAACCCGGTACTGGCTAATCCTGAAGAGTTCCGGGCCAGTTTGAAACGCTAGCCCCCTGCTCTGTTTGGACTTTTTATCTGTGCTTTCATGTCACTTCAGGTGACATTTAAAACTGGTTAAAACAGGTGACTTTTTAATCTTGCAATAACAAACATAAACAAAGGGAAAATCCAGTCTTTAGCGGTCATGATTGTCCTGCTCATTAACCACGATCAAAACCCTCATCTCACTTAATTCCGTATTCTCGGCTTAACCGACCGTGCAACCTCAACACATTGGTTTCAATTGCCGTCACCACATTCTCCGAAAAATCTGCCGGTAATGAAGTCTTCACGTTATCCAGTGCTGCGGGAGTCATTCTGGCAAAGTCACTCAGGATTTCATGCATCTGCACTTCCGGGAATTTCAGCGCCTTTGCTGTCGCCAAAAAATGTCGCGGATAAATTTTATCGATTGCCGTTTTTCTGCCTTTGGATGCGTTAAGCCCCATTGCCAGTTTGAGATCGCTGATGTGTATTCCCGCGCCACCCAATACCGGAAATGCTGAAATGATGTCGTAAAATGGCGTGAGTCGATAACTACCACCGGCCTGGATAAAAACCGAAAAATTTTTCGCATGGCCGTCCGTCGCGCCAATCAACCACTGGAATACCTGGAATTTCATAAAATCATAACGATCGCGAAGCGCCTCGCTGGACCCCATTAAAAACGCCATGATCCGCGCGATGCCTGGGCCTCCGTCAGATTCATATTTCACCGATGAAGGTAAACCGAATGTCTGACACATATCCTCCTGTGGCAAGCGAAGTAAAACCGTTCGTTCAGTACTCCAGCGCCTGTCAAAGCGTTCGACCGCTAACGCGCGCACTCTACCCGCTTTTATGATTTCTGCGTCCGGAACATTCAACCCGAGTTCTTTCGCCAGCAGCAGACAGTAATATTCATTATCCACGCTTTGACTGAGATCGAGCGTCGCGTTGGGCTGCCTGATTTCACCAATCGGTAATTTAATGATATGCGTCGTCGGCGTTATTCCTTTCGGAATGCACCAGTCATTGCCCATTCTGAGCAGCGCGGTCTTCTCCTGCGCGCCAGCAACCGAGATGCGAAAGTCATTTTCTTCTCTAATCATGCCTAGCGGAATATCTGCTTTATAAGCCGTTAATACTTCTTCAAGTCTGGCGTCAGTAAGCTTTTCCCATGCCATTATCGGGTGCGTTACGGTTTCATCTTCTGGTAATAACGTCACGGCGCCAACGCTGTCTCGCCCTATTTCTGACAATAAATCAAACGGTTGTCTGGATTTAGCATGATAACGTTTAACGATCCGGTCGCGTACAACCGGGCTATCGGGTAACAAGTTATCGAAGAAGTTAAACACGGCATCAGAGGTGATATTCCCCCTCTGCAATGGCAGCGATAGCGACAACGGCCTGGCATAACGGTTGGCTAACCACTCCGGCGCATACCTAAAAGTGTGCGCGCCATTGGCCAACTTCGTTAACTCGCCTACCCGCTGGTTGTTCATCCAAGTGACAAGTTTAGGCATTACCACTCCAGATCTTGCTGTTCTGTTGATTCTGGCGCAGCGTTTTTCGTGTCGCATAGCGTCATTGAGAGTTCAAGTGACTGTAATATCTTAAAAAATGTCGTCAGCGTGGTGTTATCGGGATTATTCTCGAAATTCGAAATCGTCGCCTGCTTAATGCCGATTTTTTTCGCCAGCTCGCTCTGCGTCCAGCCATTTTGCTGACGAACCAGTTTCATTGCATTCGCTAATTGCGTTGGGCTATAGATCATCGGAAAGCTTATCATGCCATACGTCCACAGAAAGTTTATCCGCTTAAGGGGATATTGTCAGTTTTATCCCTTAGTGAGGATAAAGTCAATCTGTAAACACATTTTATCCGCTATACGGGATAAATGCTGCGATATCCGCGATCGAGGATAAAAGGGAGAATTTAAAAAACGGCGCTGATGCGCCGGTTGAAAAGAAATAGGAATACCGATACTCAAAAATTAACAGCCACGGTTATCAGGATGTGACTGTCAATAAAACTATAACCCAGGCGCTTTCCATAACGATGTCGTCAGTCCGTGATCAACCAGCCCCAGTTGATCCTGATATACAGCCTGCCACTTATCGCGTGAATCTTGATAAAGTTCATGCTTTTCCGGGTCTGGTGTATGCGTTCGTTCCCAGCGTACAAGACGTTCTCCAGTTTCTGCCATTGATGAATAAATCCCGGCACCGACGCCAGCGGCAATGGCACATCCTAATGCGGTGGCTTCTTTGACCACCGGAATATTAACGGGTAATCCCGCGACATCAGCGAGAATTTGACTCCATAATTTCCCTTTTGAACCTCCGCCTGCAAAGACCAACGATGTAGGATGAATATTCGAAAAATCAGTAATTTGCTGCAAGTTACACGCGGATACAATCGTCGCATTTTCTTCCAGCGCACGGAACAATGTCGCTTTGTTACATTTATCCGGGTCAATGGACAAGTTAATAAAGGAAGGCGCAGCGTGATACCAGGTTTTAAAGCGCATTCTGTCGGAGAATATCGGCATCACGCCCCACGACCCAGGCGGCACCCGACTGGCCATCTCTTCCAGCAGCGTATAGGTGTCGATACCTAAACGTTCGGCAATCAGTTTTTCTTCGGCACAAAAGGCATCGCGGAACCAGCGCATGGTGAGTCCGGTAAAAAAACTAATAGATTCAGCTTGTACCATGCCAGGAATAACATGGGGATTAACGCGCACGTTCATTTCTGGATCGGTCACTGGTGCAGCTAAGTTCACTACTTGCTGCCAGAATGTGCCGCCAAGAACAGCGGTTTGTGCCGGACGCACAACGCCTAATCCAAGGCAACCGAGTTGCACGTCCCCTCCTCCCACGACCACCGGAGTGCCAGCCTTCAGGCCGCAAAGTTCCGCAGCTTGTGAACTTACCACGCCCAGCAATGTGCCGGTTTCTTTGACAGGAGAAAGAATATCAGCCCGCAGTCCGGCCATACCCAGCAATGCAGGTTTCCAGTCACGGGTGGTTAGATCAAGAAGTCCCGTGGTGCCTGCGTTAGACGGATCGACCGCCAGCTCCCCACTTAACATATAGGCCAGCCAGTCGCTGATCATGGTGATGGTCGACGCTTGTCGGTAGATATCAGAACGATGGTGCGCCAGCCAAAGTAATCTGGGAATGGCGCTTAAAGCCAACGTTTGTCCGGTCGCGCGATACACTTCGTTTTCAAAGGTATTGTTATGCAGTTCTTTTAGTTCGCTGACTTCCCGCGCCGCTCTGGCATCTACATTGGCGCAGGCCCAGATCGGTGTTCCTTCATTGTTATATAAAACAATGCCTTCGCGCATCGAACATGCCGAAACAGCAGCAATATATTCCGGCGCGATACCAGAATTATGTAACGCCTGGCGCATACATTCGCACGCCAGTTGCCAGTTCTTATTCAGATCAAATTCCATTGAACCGGGAACGTCAGGTACTGCCAGATGCCGCCACTCCGCCTGTCCTACCGCGATTTGATTGCCTTCCAGGTCGAAAATCACAGCCCGAATACTTCCGGTGCCTGCGTCCAGCGCCATCAGGTAATGCTTTGATTCTGAAGGGGTAAAGAGTCGAGCCATTAGATTGTCCTCGGCTTAAGCGTTCTGTCTGTTCCTCTATACGTTCTCCATCGTTCCCGGTAATAAGGTGATGCTAAATTAACCACGTAAAATCGCAGCGGCAGTATCCTGGTCGGTAACCAGCGCGTTGATGTAGCCGCCTTTCATCGCAGCGGCGATCGCTTCGGCTTTATTTTCGCCCCCTGCGACACCTACTCTAATTGGAATGGTTGTCATCGCGGTTAAAGGTAAGCCAATCAGTTCGTTATGTATTTTGATATCCGTGACAACGTCACCTTTAGCGTCAAAAAAGTAACCTAAAATATCGCCAATGGCCCCTTTTCGACCAATCATTAACTGTTCGCCCTGGCTGATATAACCGGAGCGAATAATCGTCGCATCCTCTTTTTGATTCACGGCGCCAATGCCGACAATTGCCACATCCGCAGCTTGCGCGGCTAACAGGACATCTTTGACGCAGTTTTCATTTTTGAGCGTTCGGGCAATTTCAGCCGAAGATGCCCGTAATGGCGCCGGAATGATGTTGACGCTGCACGCTGCGTTAAGTTGCCCGATACCTGTCATATAAGAGCCGACGCCACCGGAGAGCGTGACCAGGCGGATTTGCTGTGACGAAATAAAACCACTTAAGCGTTGCAGCGTGTTCATCGTTGCCTCGCCAAAGCCAATCGCCAGCATTTGCTGTGGCTGGAGCAATCCCATCAACATATGCGCTGCGCCGATTCCTAAGCGCCCGCCGACATCTGCATCTGCGAGTCCAGGGATCACCCGCACATGCTGTAATGAAAACTGGCGACGTAATTGCGTTTCATATTCCAGACAGCCTTCAAAGCGAGAATTAATCTGCACGCGAATAATGCCGGACTGATGCCCTTTCTCCAGTAACCGCGACACTTTCAAACGCGTTAGCCCTAGGCGATCGCTAATCTCGCTCTGGGTCAGCCCGTCGTGATAGTAAAACCACGCGATCCGCGCGACCTGTTCTTCTTCGCACATTCCCTGTTCTGAAATTACCGAATCGTTGATTGTCATAATTCATTCTTCACTTTGAACATATTTAAATCTTTAATGCAATTGTTCAGTTATTGCGCGCTTATATCTGTGATAGCCACCACAGTTTGGTCAAACAGCAATGAACAAACGCAACCATAAAAATCAAAATAGCATAAATTGTGATCTATTCGTCGGAAATATGTGCAATGCCCACCTAAGGTTATGAACAAATTAAAAGTAGAAACACATTTGTTCAAAACTCACCTGCAAAACTGAACGGGGGAAATATGCAAACGAGTGATACCCGCGCGTTACCGCTACTTTGCGCCCGCTCGGTTTATAAACAGTATTCAGGGGTTAATGTCCTGAAAGGCATCGATTTTACGTTGCATCAGGGGGAAGCCCACGCCCTGCTCGGCGGTAACGGTGCGGGTAAATCGACGCTAATGAAAATCATCGCCGGTATTACCCCTGCTGATAGCGGTACGCTGGAGATTGGTGGCAACAACTACACCAGATTAACGCCAGTTCATGCTCATCAGTTGGGTATTTATCTCGTTCCCCAGGAACCGCTGCTTTTCCCAAACCTGTCGATAAAAGAAAACATCCTGTTTGGGCTGGCAAAAAAACAGCTCTCCATGCAAAAGATGAACAACTTGCTGGCGGCTCTGGGCTGCCAGTTTGATCTCCATAGTCTGGCGGGCTCACTGGATGTTGCCGACCGACAAATGGTGGAAATCCTGCGCGGTCTGATGCGCGATTCGCAAATTCTTATTCTCGATGAACCTACAGCGTCGCTTACCCCTGCGGAAACCGAACGCTTGTTTGGCCGTTTGCGGGAACTACTCGCCACTGGTGTGGGTATTGTTTTTATCTCACATAAGCTGCCGGAAATTCGCCAGATTGCCGATCGTATTAGCGTGATGCGCGACGGAACTATTGCGTTAAGTGGCAAAACCAGCGAGCTGTCTACCGACGACATCATTCAGGCCATTACGCCAGCAACGCGGGAAAAATCCCTCTCAGCCAGTCAAAAGTTATGGCTGGAGTTGCCCGGTAATCGCCCACAACATGCAGCCGGAACATCGGTACTGGCGCTGGAAAATCTGACTGGCGAAGGTTTTATGAATATCAGTTTTACGCTGAATGCCGGAGAAATTCTTGGTCTGGCTGGGCTAGTGGGGGCCGGGCGCACTGAACTGGCAGAAACGTTGTATGGTCTGCGGCCTTTTCGTGGCGGGCGCATCATATTGAATGGTAAAGAGATCAATAAATTATCTACCGGAGAACGTTTGCATCGCGGTCTGGTTTATCTACCAGAAGATCGCCAGTCCTCAGGATTGAATCTCGATGCTTCGCTGGCGTGGAACGTCTGCGCCCTCACCCATAATCAACGCGGATTCTGGGCAAAAACCGCGAAAGATAACGCCACACTGGAACGATATCGTCGCGCGCTGAATATTAAATTTAACCAACCGGAACAAGCTGCACGGACATTATCCGGTGGCAACCAGCAAAAAATCCTGATTGCCAAATGTCTGGAAGCTTCGCCGCAAGTATTGATTGTTGATGAGCCGACGCGCGGCGTGGATGTCTCGGCGCGTAATGATATCTACCAGCTGTTGCGCAGCATCGCCGCACAAAATGTGGCTGTGCTGCTTATCTCCTCCGATCTGGAAGAGATCGAACTGATGGCTGACCGCGTGTATGTGATGCATCAGGGTGAAATTACCCACTCGGCACTGACCGGGCGCGATATTAATGTCGAGACTATTATGCGCGTTGCCTTCGGCGATAGTCAGCGTCAGGAGGCGTCATGCTGAAGTTTATTCAGAACAACCGTGAAATCACGGCACTGCTGGCGGTGGTGCTGCTGTTTGTATTACCCGGTTTTCTCGACCGTCAGTATTTAAGTCTGCAAACGCTGACCATGGTTTATAGCAGCGCACAAATCCTGATCCTGCTGGCAATGGGTGCGACGCTGGTGATGCTGACGCGCAATATTGATGTTTCGGTAGGCTCAATTACGGGTATGTGCGCGGTGCTGTTGGGGATATTACTGAACGCGGGGTATTCACTGCCGGTAGCTTGTGTCGCGACGCTACTGCTCGGCTTGCTCGCGGGATTTTTCAACGGTGTCCTGGTCGCGTGGCTAAAGATCCCAGCCATTGTCGCCACGCTCGGTACATTAGGGTTGTACAGAGGCATCATGTTGCTATGGACTGGCGGTAAATGGATTGAAGGATTACCCGCCGAACTGAAACAACTCTCCGCCCCGCTACTGTTTGGCGTTTCCGCGATTGGTTGGTTGACGATAATTCTGGTGGCATTTATGGCCTGGCTGCTGGCGAAGACGGCGTTTGGACGCAGTTTTTATGCCACGGGCGATAATTTGCAGGGCGCTCGTCAACTGGGCGTTCGTACGGAAGCCATTAGGATTGTGGCATTTTCGTTGAACGGCTGCATGGCGGCACTGGCGGGGATTGTGTTTGCTTCGCAGATTGGTTTTATCCCCAACCAGACCGGTACCGGGCTGGAGATGAAAGCGATTGCAGCCTGCGTGCTGGGCGGCATTAGTTTGCTCGGCGGTTCCGGTGCGATCATCGGTGCGGTACTCGGTGCCTGGTTCCTGACGCAGATCGATAGCGTACTGGTGCTGTTGCGCATTCCGGCATGGTGGAATGATTTTATCGCGGGCCTCGTGCTGCTGGCGGTGCTGGTGTTTGATGGACGCCTGCGTTGTGCGCTGGAACGTAATCTACGGCGGCAAAAATATGCCCGCTTTATGACGCCACCGCCATCCGTTAAACCCGCTTCGTCAGGTAAAAAACGGGAGGCCGTGTAATGCGTATTCGCTACGGTTGGGAACTGGCCCTTGCCGCACTGCTCGTTATTGAGATTGTCGCATTTGGTGCAATTAACCCACGGATGTTAGATCTCAATATGTTGCTGTTCAGCACCAGTGACTTTATCTGCATTGGCATTGTCGCCCTACCGCTGACGATGGTGATTGTCAGTGGCGGGATCGATATTTCGTTTGGTTCGACCATCGGCTTGTGCGCCATTGCATTGGGCGTACTGTTTCAAAGTGGTGTGCCGATGCCGCTGGCGATTCTTCTGACTTTACTGCTCGGCGCATTGTGCGGGCTGATTAACGCCGGATTAATTATCTATACCAAAGTTAACCCGCTGGTGATTACGCTTGGCACGCTGTATCTGTTTGCCGGAAGCGCTCTGCTGCTTTCCGGGATGGCCGGAGCGACGGGGTACGAAGGTATTGGTGGATTCCCGATGGCGTTTACAGATTTCGCTAACCTGGATGTGCTGGGACTCCCCGTTCCGCTGATTATCTTCCTGATATGTCTCCTCGTTTTCTGGCTGTGGCTGCATAAAACCCATGCCGGACGTAACGTGTTTTTGATTGGGCAAAGCCCGCGCGTGGCGGTTTATAGCGCGATTCCAGTTAACCGCACCTTATGTGCGCTCTATGCCATGACGGGGCTGGCGTCTGCGGTCGCCGCTGTGCTGCTGGTGTCGTATTTTGGTTCAGCACGTTCCGATCTCGGTGCGTCGTTTCTGATGCCCGCCATCACCGCCGTGGTGCTTGGCGGTGCCAATATTTATGGTGGTTCCGGTTCCATTATCGGCACCGCCATTGCGGTTTTATTAGTGGGATATTTGCAACAAGGTTTGCAAATGGCAGGAGTGCCAAATCAGGTGTCCAGCGCCCTTTCCGGTGCGCTACTTATCGTCGTTGTCGTAGGTCGTTCCGTTAGCCTGCATCGCCAGCAAATTAAAGAGTGGCTGGCGCGTCGGGCCAATAACCCATTGCCATAAAGGATATCTTCATGACACTTCATCGCCTTAAGAAAATCGCCTTACTTAGCGCCTTTGGTATTGCCGCAATCTCTATGAATGTGCAGGCCGCAGAGCGTATTGCATTTATTCCCAAACTGGTTGGCGTGGGATTTTTTACCAGCGGTGGCAACGGCGCACAACAAGCGGGTAAAGAGCTGGGCGTTGATGTGACCTACGATGGGCCAACAGAACCCAGTGTTTCTGGTCAGGTACAGTTGATTAATAACTTCGTCAATCAGGGATATAACGCCATTATCGTTTCTGCGGTTTCGCCAGATGGTTTATGCCCGGCACTGAAACGCGCCATGCAACGTGGGGTGAAAGTACTTACCTGGGATTCTGACACCAAACCGGAGTGCCGTTCTTACTACATTAATCAGGGAACGCCCGCCCAGTTGGGAGGTATGTTGGTGGATATGGCGGCGCGCCAGGTAAATAAAGACAAAGCCAAAGTCGCGTTTTTCTACTCCAGCCCCACCGTTACGGACCAAAACCAGTGGGTGAAAGAAGCGAAAGCGAAAATCGCCAAAGAGCATCCTGGCTGGGAAATTGTCACTACGCAGTTTGGCTATAACGATGCCACTAAATCGTTACAAACCGCAGAAGGCATATTAAAAGCGTATAGCGATCTCGACGCCATTATCGCTCCGGATGCCAACGCCCTGCCCGCCGCCGCGCAAGCCGCTGAAAACCTGAAAAATGACAAAGTTGCGATTGTGGGATTCAGTACACCAAATGTGATGCGCCCGTATGTAGAGCGCGGCACGGTGAAAGAATTTGGTCTGTGGGATGTGGTTCAGCAAGGCAAAATTTCAGTTTATGTCGCGGATGCATTATTGAAAAAGGATCAATGAAAACGGGCGACAAGCTGGATATTCAGGGCGTAGGTCAGGTTGAAGTCTCGCCAAACAGCGTTCAGGGCTATGACTACGAAGCGGATGGTAATGGCATCGTACTGTTACCAGAGCGCGTGGTTTTCAATAAAGAAAATATCGGCAAATACGATTTCTGATGTGCATTACTTAACCGGAGTAAGTTATGGCAGATTTAGACGATATTAAAGATGGTAAAGATTTTCGCACCGATCAACCGCAACAAAATATCCCTTTTACCCTGAAAGGTTGCGGTGCGCTGGATTGGGGAATGCAGTCTCGTTTATCGCGGATATTTAATCCGAAAACGGGTAAAACCGTGATGCTGGCCTTTGATCATGGTTATTTTCAGGGGCCGACTACCGGACTTGAACGCATCGATATAAATATCGCCCCGCTGTTTGAACATGCCGATGTATTAATGTGTACGCGCGGTATTTTGCGCAGCGTAGTCCCCCCGGCGACCAATAAGCCGGTGGTACTGCGGGCGTCAGGTGCGAACTCTATTCTGGCGGAATTAAGCAATGAAGCCGTGGCGTTATCGATGGATGACGCCGTGCGCCTGAACAGTTGCGCGGTGGCGGCGCAGGTTTATATCGGCAGCGAATATGAACACCAGTCGATCAAAAATATTATTCAGCTGGTCGATGCCGGAATGAAAGTGGGAATGCCGACCATGGCAGTCACTGGCGTGGGCAAAGATATGGTGCGCGATCAGCGTTATTTCTCGCTCGCGACCCGAATCGCCGCTGAAATGGGGGCGCAAATTATCAAAACCTATTATGTCGATAAAGGTTTTGAACGGATTGTTGCCGGATGTCCGGTACCCATTGTTATTGCTGGCGGTAAAAAATTACCAGAGCGCGAGGCGCTGGAAATGTGCTGGCAGGCTATCGATCAGGGCGCATCTGGTGTGGATATGGGGCGAAATATTTTCCAGTCTGACCATCCGGTGGCGATGATGAAAGCCGTACAGGCGGTGGTACACCATAACGAAACGGCTGATCGGGCATATGAACTCTATCTGAGTGAAAAACAGTAACTGCGGATTTAAGGAGAAGAATCATGCACGTCACACTGGTTGAAATTAACGTTCATGAAGACAAGGTTGACGAGTTTATCGAGGTCTTTCGCCAGAACCACCTGGGCTCGGTACAGGAAGAAGGTAATTTGCGCTTCGATGTCTTACAGGACCCGGAAGTGAATTCGCGCTTTTATATTTACGAAGCCTATAAAGATGAAGACGCAGTGGCGTTCCATAAAACCACGCCCCACTACAAAACCTGTGTCGCGAAACTGGAACCGCTAATGACCGGGCCGCGTAAAAAACGCGTGTTCAATGGGTTGATGCCGTGAGGCGAATTCATCAGTTTTATCTACAATTGGGGTAACGCGCTGACGGGAGTAAAAAAATGTCTGACTGGAACCCCTCTTTATATCTGCACTTTGCCGCTGAACGATCGCGTCCGGCGGTGGAGCTGCTTGCCAGAGTGCCGTTGGAAAATGTCGAATACGTTGCCGATCTTGGCTGTGGCCCAGGTAACAGCACCGCCCTGCTGCATCAACGTTGGCCTGCGACCAGGATAACGGGCATCGACTCGTCTCCGGCGATGATTGCCGAAGCGCGCAGTGCTTTGCCGGACTGCCAGTTTGTGGAAGCAGATATCCGCAACTGGCAACCTAAACAGGCACTGGATCTGATTTTCGCTAATGCCTCATTGCAATGGCTGCCCGACCACTACGAATTGTTTCCTCATCTGGTTTCGTTACTTAATCTCCATGGTGTGTTGGCAGTACAGATGCCAGATAACTGGCTGGAGCCGACCCATGTGCTGATGCGCGAAGTCGCCTGGGAACAAAATTATCCGGATCGCGGGCGTGAGCCGCTGGCTGGCGTTCATGCTTACTACGATATTTTGAGCGAAGCCGGATGCGAGATTGATATCTGGCGAACCACTTACTATCACCAGATGCCGTCGCACCAGGCGATTATCGATTGGGTGACCGCAACCGGATTACGTCCGTGGTTGCAGGATCTGACTGAGAGCGAACAGCAGCATTTTCTTACACGCTACCATCAGATGCTGGAAGAGCAGTATCCACTGCAAGAGAACGGACAGATACTGCTGGCATTCCCGCGACTGTTTATTGTTGCCCGACGTACGGAGTAATTATCACGTCAGCTGGTAATGGCGATCGGGAAGAATTTTTGCTGGAATTTCTGCTTCATCGTTCATCTGTAACAGGTCAATTTCAATAGCGTTGCAGATGGCATCCAGCGGTAAATCATTGTTTTCAGTACCGAACGGATCTTCCAATTCTTCCGCCAGACAATCCAGCGAAATAAAAGTGTAGGAAATCAGCACAGAGATAAAAGGCGTCATGTAATGCAGGTCCACGACCAGCGCGAACGGCAGCATGATACAAAACAGATAAACGGTACGATGCAAAATCAGGGTGTAGGCAAAGGGAATTGGCGTATAGGCAATGCGCTCGCAGCCTGCCAGAACCGCTGAAATATCATTAAGCCGATCGTTGAGGCTAATAAACAGAATATCTGAAAGTTGTCCATTGCGGCGCTGAACCGCCAACCACTCCCCCATTATCAACAAGATACGGTTAGCTGGAGAGTTCGAAGCCAGTACACGCTGAAGATCTTCGGCATTGAGATAATGTGCCAGCACTTCCGCCTGTGGTTGTTTGCGTAACGTCATGCGTAAACAGTGGGCGAAGGCGATTTGCAGTCGGGCAAACTCCCTTACCCTTGCCGAATCCGGCAATGTCGTTTTTACCTCACGCAATAATGACCGTGAAGCAATCATCAACTGCCCCCAAAGTTTGCGTGCTTCAACATAACGGGCGTAACCAGCGTTATTACGAAACCCCAGAAAGATGGCGATGGCGACACCAAGAATGCTGAACGGTGCGAGGGTGAATTTGATGCCCAGATGCGTGTACCAGGGCAGCATGAAAATAACAGCGATAGAAAAGAGAAAATTGAGTAGTAAGCGCGAGGATATCTTGGATAATACTGAACCGTGCCAGACAAAAATACGGCGCAGCCAGTGTTGTTGTGGACGAACAATCATGGTTATCTTCAGGCGTGGAAAAGTCACCCTATTAAACGTGATTACGATCACATTCTCAAGACAGTACTTACAAATTACCTACAAGACTACAACATTTACAGGTGCTACATATGGCACCTGGTTATGATAATTAGCATATAGGATGTTGTAACTAAAATAGCTAAATAAGAAACCCGGTCGAAACCGGGTTCAGATAACGAAGCTATTTAGCACAACGGACGTACAGCTTCGCGCATCCCTTTTTCCAGAATGGAATCCAGGTCATTAGCAACCAGTTCGACCAGGCCAGGCACTTGCGTCAGGTCCTGTTCCCAGTGGTCTTTTTCTGCCAGCACAATAGCGACCAGCTCCTGGGTGTCGATGATACGGTCACGATGCTGGCTCCAGAGTTGCTGATAACGTTCCAGCCAGTGGGCATCATCCTGTACCGGATACGCTTCCCCGTTACGTTCTCCACGATAGAATGCAATCAATGCCGCTAGCGCGAAGGTCAGTCGGGCCGGAAGTTTACCGTTCGCCTTCTGTCCTGCCAGCAACTGCGGCAGAATTCGGGTACGGAACTTGGTCATACCGTTGAGCGCGATGGAAAGCAGCTGATGCTTAATGTACGGGTTACGGAAACGCCCGGTGACTGCACTGGCGAAAGATTCCAGTTCATCACGAGGCAAATCCAGTACCGGAATAATTTCTTCGTAGATGGCTTTCTCAACGAATGCGCAAATTTCAGCATCGTTCATTGCTTCGCCTACAGTATCCAGCCCTGCCTGGAACGCAACTGGCACCAACGCCGTATGCGCACCGTTCAGGATTGCAACCTTACGCTCTTTGTATGGCTTAATATCATCTACAATCAATACGTTGAGCGGATATTTGTCCAGACGTAGTTCTGAAGCTAAAGATTTCGGCCCCTGAATTACAAACAGGTAAAAGTGTTCAGCGGTATCGAGGAAACCATCGTGATACCCCAGTTCTTCTTCCAGTTTCGCCACTTCATCACGCGGATAACCGGTAACGATACGGTCCACCAGCGTTGAACAGAAGCTGTTAGCCTGATCCAGCCATTGAATAAATGCTTCTGGTAGCGCCCACTCCTGCGCGTAGCGCAGAACCAGTTCACGCAGCGCATCGCCGTTATAGTCGATCAGTTCACACGGGATGATGATCCAACCTTTATCCAGCGCACCGTTGAAATGGCTAAAACGTTCGAACAACAGGCGAGTCAGTTTTGCCGGATAGCTTACCGCTGGCGCGTCATCAAATTTGTCGCCTGCATGGTAGCTGATACCTGCTTCGGTGGTGTTAGAGAAAACAAAGCGCATTTCCGGGTTGTGCGCCAGTTTCAGGAATTCATCGTATTCACTGTAGACGCTGATTTCACGATTAACAGAACGAATCAGACGCGCATCGCTAACCGCTTCGCCCTTCTCATTCAAACCACGAATGATGGTGGTGTACAGACCATCCTGAGTGCTCAGTGACGGCGGGAATGAAGTTTCAATCGGACGAACTACGACCACACCAGAATTCAGATCGGTGTGCTCATTCAGGAGATCAATTTGCCAGTCGACAAAGGCACGCAGGAAGTTACCTTCACCAAACTGAATGATACGTTCTGGATACTGTGCACCGGGAAAATCGCGACGATTTAGTGTTTTCACAATGGGTTCCCTTTTGATTAGTCATACAACCTGTTTGAATTGGTACGACAGGTTAGCAAACTTTGATACGCTGAACCCCTGTTTTGATCAACTCGCGGCGAACAATTCACGTTTTTTGGCGAAAAATGTGCTGTTGGTCAAGGTTCCGGAAAGTGAAAGCTTGTAATCATGATTCCTGGTAAAAATGGGAAATGACAAAATTGGTAGAACAAATCAGATGTTCACCGCCGAAAAATCACAACCTGTCAGACAACTTCCTCGCCATAATGCATAGTGCTGGTACGATTTCGCCCGTCTTTTTTCGAGCGATAAAGACAAGTATCGGCTTCTACCATCAGTTTGTTGAAATCATCGATTAACGTACGAAATGTTGCACTTCCACTTCCGACACCAATGCTAACCGTCAAATAAAGCGTTTTTTGTTGCCAGATAAACGGTTGCATTTCTACGCCTTTACGGATTTTTTCCGCCATCAGCAGACCATCCACAGGATTCACTGAAGGCACTGCAACAGCAAATTCTTCGCCGCCCATCCGCGCCACCAGCCCTTTATCACCAACTATCTTCTGTATATGCCGGGCAAACACGCTTAAAACTTTATCGCCACATTCATGACCATAGTTGTCGTTTATGCTTTTGAAATAGTCGATATCAAGCAGCATCACCGTCAGATGTTGTGTCTGTTGTAGTGACGGATTTTTTAACGCCTCAAAAAGACCTGAGCGCGAGTAAACCTGGGTGAGAAAATCAAAATCGGCACGCAGAGAAACTTGCTTAACCAGCGAATTAATTGCCGCCACGCTAAAGGAAACCATGATTGGGCAAATTGCCATGGTAGCAATCCCCAGACGAGCGGAGAACATTTGTGGGATAGAGAACAGCGAACCGACGGCGATATCTATCACCGAATTTGCCACCAGCACGATTTCCACCGCTCCCGTCAAAAAAGTCAGCAAACACGTTACCTGCGGGGTATAGCGTACCGCACACCAGATCAATGCAGGCAATGGGAACGCCAGACTCCCCGCACCGCCAATCACTACCGAGGCAATGACCGATACAATGAGCGCAATAAACGGCATCATCTGCTCTGCTTTAAAGCGTGGCAACGCCCTGGGGATCGCCAGCGTCAACATACACGGAACAATTAACACGCCCGTCGAAAACTGTTCGCTAAACCAGTCAGCAAGTAAGGGCCAGAAATCCAGACTATCAATACTTACTGAACCAACCGCCCCGACAATTGCGCATAATAATGCGGCTATAAGGCAATAATTAAACAAGCGTAAGGCACTTACTGGCTCATACTTATTTTTCCCCAGTCGCTTATCCCTCACCACTAACCGAGCCACGGTCACAATAAACATCATATTAGACAAGTTGATGACCAGTGAAACTAAACCCCATTCGGTAGTCATCGCATCATAAGCCATCATCGCTACGTAACTGATTGCATAGTAATGCAGTCGATTGAGCCAGACATACCGGGCAAAAACCCCTGCCATCACACCATTCAGCGGCCAGAAGAGAGAGAGTTCATGAACCAGACGTAACTCTGCACCAACAAAATAGAACAGCGTGGTTAGCGCAAAAATCGCGATGCTATTACGTAGCAAATGGCCTTCCAGGAACAAATGGAAAGTTGAGATGGGGTGTACACGCATTAATTATCTGTCCATACAATTGCAGGCTGCAATTATTTTAACGCAATAAGTAAATTCTCATAAAGGATAGCATGTTCACTGGCAGCGGTGACAAATAAAGATATTAATCCGATATGGCTTTGTCGAAATCTGACATTCTTATGGCTGATTCATCTGAATAACCAGCCAGTGGTAGATAACCGTCACAATATAACGTTGTTGTTCCTCACTTAACGAAACACCCTGCGGAATGTTGTGCCACTTAGCCAGACAGCCGCGACAACATGTTGCTGTAGCATGCTGGGCAATAAACACCGGATGCCCGCGCATGGGAGTTTGCTTGCCATCGTTCGCCGGTAAGGCCGGGGCAAGACGTTTAGCGACAAAATCCGCCGCATGTTGTTCGATAACCGGCGCGCCCTTCTCCAGACAATACTGACGCTCCTTCACGCCTAAACGAAAGCGGGAGCGAAATTTTGAACGGGATAAACGCGCGAAGAGTGGATCAAGAGACTGCATTAGTAAACCGAGCGTCCTAATTGTTTCGTCAATTGTTCAAGTACTGCAATACCGGCAAGAGAGTTACCTGCGTCATCCAGTTCCGGACTCCAGACCGCAATGGCCATTTCATGTGGGACGATCGCCACAATACCGCCACCAACGCCAGATTTCGCCGGAAGTCCCACCCGCCAGGCAAACTCGCCCGCGTTCTGGTACATACCACTGGTTGCCATCAGCGCGTTAATTTGTCGCGCCTGCATTGGCGTCACCACGGGCTCATCGATATGAATAGCCTTCCCCTGATTTGCCAGAAAGACAAACGTTCGGGCCAGCTCAACGCAGCTCATTTTTAGTGCACAGTAGTGAAAGTAGTTTTGCAGTACTGTTGTCACATCATGATGGAAATTGCCAAACGACTTCATCAGCCAGGCTATCGCCGCATTTCTCGCAGAATGCTCGAACTCTGAACGCGCTACCACCGTATCGTAGGCAATATCAGACACACCGCTTAGTCCACGCACCACTTCCAGCATACGTTGCCGTGGGGCGCTTAATCGCCCTTGCAGCATGTCGCAGACCACCAGCGCACCGGCATTAATAAAAGGATTTCGTGGAATACCCTGCTCCATTTCAAGTTGCACCAGAGAATTGAATGGCGATCCCGACGGATCTTTGCCTACACGTTGCCAAATCTCTTCTTCGGAGTAATGACGCATTGCAACAACGAGGCTGAGCACTTTGGAAATAGACTGAATTGAAAAACGCTCTTGCGCGTCTCCGGCCTGAAAAAGCTGCCCGTCAACGGTACAGATAGCAATGCCCAGTCGGGAACCCTCTACCGTTGCCAGTGCCGGAATATAATCCGCGACTTTCCCCTGACCAATTAGCGGACGTACTTGCCGCAAAATGTTTTCTAAAATTGCATTATCCATGGCGACTGCCACTCTCTGCTCCTTGCTCGCAGGTCTGAAAAGACCTGCGAGTATAACAGAGCTAAATATGTGACGTCAGATCCGGTCTTTCCATACCGTCTGGATATTACAGAACTCATGTAACCCAAAATGGGAAAGTTCACGACCAAAGCCGCTCTTCTTCACACCGCCAAACGCTACCCGTGCATCACTGGCGCTGAAACCATTGATAAACACCCCTCCACATTCCAGACGTGCTGCCATTTGTTTCGCCAGTGCTTCATCAGAGGTAATAATGGTTGCAGAAAGTCCAAACTCGCTGTCATTAGCCAGTTTAAGCGCATGTTCAGCATCTTTCGCAATGGTGATTGCCGCGACGGGTCCAAACAATTCTTCACGAAACGCGATCATTTCTGGCGTGACGTCTGCCAGAACCGTTGCCGGATAGTAGTTTCCTGCGCCTGCTACCTTTTCCCCTCCGAGTAACAGACGGGCGCCCTGTGCCAGTGATTTTTCAACCTGATGATGTAGCTCATCACGCAAATCGAAACGCGCCATCGGTCCGAGGTCGTTATCCTCATGACTCGGATCGCCCATTTTCAACGCCGATACCGCCGCCACAAAACGTTCGGTAAATGCAGAGGCAATCCCCTCTTCGATGATAAAGCGTTTTGCTGCTGCACAAACCTGCCCGGTATTCTGATAACGTCCGGCAACCGCGGCTTTCACGGCCAGGTCCAGATCGGCATCGTTAAGCACAATAAATGGGTCGGAACCGCCCAGTTCAAGCACACATTTTTTCAGCGCCGCCCCAGCCTGCGCGCCAATGGCTGCTCCCGCACGGACACTTCCGGTGACTGTAACCGCAGCAATGCGCGGGTCTTTAATCATCTGGCTTACACCGTCATTGTCGGCATTCAACCAGCCATATACGCCTTGTGGGATACCTGCATCGTTAAAGACCTGAGCAATTAACTGTGCACAGCCCATCACATTTGGCGCATGCTTAAGCAAATAACCGTTGCCTGCCAGGATAATGGGAACAGCCCCTCGCATCACCTGCCATAACGGAAAGTTCCACGGCATAATCGCCAGGATCGTCCCCATAGGACGATATTCAATAACCGCTTGCTGATTTTCTACCTGCGTAGGTTCGCTCTTCAGCATTGCCGGGCCATGCTCTGCATACCAGTCGCACAAGTTTGCCGATTTCGCCACTTCGGCACGCGCCTGTTTGATCGGTTTCCCCATTTCTCGAGTGATCATTTGCGCCATCTCTTCGCTACGGGCGCGCAAAGCCTTACCGAGATCACGCAGTTTTTCTGCGCGATAATCTACGTTTGTTACGCGCCAGTCGCGAAAGCCTGCCGCCGCGAGCCGAAGTGCGTGTTCAATATCGTCAGCGCCAGCCCACGGCAGTGCAGAAAGTTGTTCGCCATTGGCTGGATTTATTGAAATAGCATGGGTAAGCGGAGTAATGGTCATCCGGGTATCTCCTTCGTGAGTTATGGTGTGAAGATACGCAGATTTACTCTTTCGTGAAAATGAATAATATTAAGTCACTTATTCACGAATCGAGAATGTTATGGATCTGACCCAACTGGAGATGTTTAACGCCGTTGCCGAGGCTGGCAGCATTACCCAGGCGGCAGCAAAAGTGCATCGTGTGCCATCTAACCTGACTACCCGTATCCGCCAGCTGGAAACAGAACTCGGCGTTGAACTGTTTATTCGCGAGAATCAGCGTTTACGTCTCTCTCCTGCCGGGCATAATTTTTTGCGCTATAGCCAACAAATTCTCGCGTTGGTCGACGAAGCGCGAAATGTTGTTGCTGGCGATGAGCCACAAGGCTTGTTTTCTCTCGGTTCGCTGGAAAGCACCGCAGCGGTACGCATCCCAGCTACACTGGCAGAATTTAACCGTCGTTATCCTAAAATTCA
Organism: Escherichia sp. E14V7; assembly: GCF_004212225.1. Taxonomy (NCBI): domain Bacteria; kingdom Pseudomonadati; phylum Pseudomonadota; class Gammaproteobacteria; order Enterobacterales; family Enterobacteriaceae; genus Escherichia; species Escherichia sp. E14V7. The sequence continues at coordinate 65,332 of NZ_RHJJ01000026.1, read as the reverse complement.
GTTTTCCCTTTCCACTGGCCCTTCCGGAACTATGCTGGACGGTGTACTTGAGGGAAAACTGAATGCGGCATTTATTGATGGTCCGATTAACCATACCGCCATTGACGGGATGCCGGTGTACCGCGAGGAGTTGATGATCGTTACGCCGCAAGGACATACTCCCGTTACCCGCGCCAGTCAGGTTAATGGTTGTAATATCTATGCCTTCCGCGCTAACTGCTCGTATCGCCGCCACTTTGAGAGCTGGTTTCATGCCGACGGCGCAGCGCCGGGGACAATTCATGAGATGGAGTCATATCACGGTATGCTGGCCTGTGTAATCGCCGGAGCGGGAATTGCGCTTATTCCTCGTTCTATGCTGGAAAGTATGCCGGGGCATCATCAGGTTGAAGCCTGGCCATTAGGTGAGCAATGGCGTTGGTTAACGACATGGCTGGTCTGGCGTCGTGGCGCGAAGACTCGTCAGCTTGAGGCGTTTATTGAACTGCTTGACACATCGCTGGAACAGCATGAAGCGGCAAAATGAGATGTAGATCACAAAGTCATTGTATTCACATCATTAACCGTTTTAAGATCATTTCATCACCTTTTTGCAACCCACCCGATAATCTGTTATGACAACAAACACTGTTTCCCGCAAAGTGGCGTGGCTACGGGTAGTTACGCTGGCAGTAGCCGCCTTCATCTTCAATACTACCGAATTTGTCCCTGTTGGCTTGCTTTCTGACATTGCGCAAAGTTTTCACATGCAAACTGCTCAAGTCGGCATCATGTTGACCATTTATGCATGGGTAGTAGCGCTAATGTCATTGCCTTTTATGCTAATGACCAGTCAGGTTGAACGCCGCAAATTGCTGATCTGCCTGTTTGTGGTGTTTATTGCCAGCCATGTGCTGTCATTTTTATCGTGGAGCTTTACCGTTCTGGTGATCAGTCGAATCGGCGTTGCTTTCGCACATGCTATTTTCTGGTCGATAACGGCGTCTCTGGCGATTCGCATGGCGCCAGCAGGTAAACGAGCGCAGGCGTTGAGTTTAATCGCTACCGGTACAGCACTGGCAATGGTATTAGGTTTACCCATTGGTCGAATTGTGGGGCAATATTTCGGCTGGCGAACGACGTTTTTTGCCATTGGTATTGGAGCGCTTATCACCCTGCTCTGCCTGATTAAGTTACTTCCATTACTCCCCAGCGAGCATTCCGGGTCGTTGAAAAGTCTTCCGCAGCTGTTCCGCCGCCCGGCATTGATGAGCATTTATTTGTTGACGGTAGTGGTGGTTACCGCGCATTACACGGCATACAGCTATATCGAGCCTTTTGTGCAAAACGTAGCGGGGTTCAGCGCCAATTTTGCCACCGCATTGCTGTTAATGCTCGGAGGCGCAGGCATCATTGGTAGCCTGATTTTCGGCAAACTCGGCAATCAGTATGCGTCTACGCTGGTGAGTGCGGCAATTGCGTTATTGCTGGTGTGCCTGGCGCTACTGTTACCTGCGGCGAACAGTGAGATGCACCTCGGCGTACTGAGCGTTTTCTGGGGGATTGCGATGATGATCATCGGCCTTGGGATGCAGGTAAAAGTGCTGGCGCTGGCACCGGATGCTACCGACGTTGCGATGGCGCTATTTTCGGGAATATTTAATATTGGTATCGGCGCCGGGGCGCTGGTGGGTAATCAGGTGAGTCTTCACTGGTCGATGTCGATGATTGGCTATGTTGGCGCGGTGCCTGCTCTCGCTGCGTTAATATGGTCAATTGTCATATTCCGCCGCTGGCCAGTGAAACTCGAAGAACAGACACAATAGTTGAAAGGCCCATTCGGGCCTTTTTTAATGGTACGTTTTAATGATTTCCAGGATGCCGTTAATAATAAACTGCACCCCCATACACACCAGTAAGAAGCCCATCAGGCGGGAGATCGCTTCAATTCCCCCCTTGCCCACCAGCCGCATAATTGCGCCAGAGCTACGTAGGCTTCCCCACAAAATGACCGCAACCAGAAAAAAGATCAGCGGCGGCGCAACCATCAGAACCCAGTCTGCGAAGGTTGAACTCTGACGTACTGTGGACGCCGAACTGATGATCATCGCAATGGTCCCCGGTCCGGCGGTACTTGGCATTGCCAGTGGAACAAAGGCGATGTTGGCACTGGGTTCATCTTCCAGCTCTTCGGATTTGCTTTTCGCCTCTGGTGAGTCAATCGCTTTTTGCTGGGGGAAGAGCATACGGAAACCAATAAACGCGACAATTAAGCCGCCAGCAATACGCAGACCGGGAATCGAAATCCCGAATGTGTCCATCACCAGTTGTCCGGCATAGTACGCCACCATCAAGATGGCAAAAACATATACCGAGGCCATTAATGACTGACGATTACGTTCGGCGGTGTTCATGTTACCCGCAAGCCCGAGAAACAACGCTACGGTAGTTAACGGGTTAGCTAACGGCAATAACACCACCAGCCCCAGGCCTATCGCTTTAAACAAATCTAACATTGGTGGTTGTCATCCTGTGTCGCTAGTTATCTGCGAAAAGTATAAAGGGTAAACAAGGAGAAAGTTTCACTCTTTAACTAATCTTGCAGCACACTGCGCAATACTTGAACCGATTTAGCAAATCGTGGCATCGAGGGATTCATTCGTTTGACTTATACTTGCCTGGGCAATATTATCCCCTGCAACTAATTACTTGCCAGGGCAACCATTGTGAAAAGTACCAGCGACCTGTTCAATGAAATCATCCCATTAGGTCGCTTAATCCATATGGTTAATCAGAAGAAAGACCGTCTGCTTAACGATTATCTGTCACCGCTCGATATCACCGCGGCACAGTTTAAGGTGCTCTGCTCTATCCGCTGCGCGGCGTGCATTACTCCCGTTGAGCTGAAAAAAGTCCTTTCGGTTGACCTTGGCGCGCTGACCCGCATGTTGGATCGCCTGGTTTGCAAAGGCTGGATTGAGCGGTTGCCGAACCCGAATGACAAGCGTGGCGTGTTGGTGAAACTTACCAGCAGCGGCGCGGCAATATGTGAACAATGCCATCAATTAGTTGGCCAGGACCTGCATCAAGAATTAACAAAAAACCTGACGGCGGACGAAGTGGCAACGCTTGAGCATTTGCTTAAGAAAGTCCTGCCGTAAACAAAAAAAGAGGTATGACGATGTCCAGACGCAATACTGACGCTATTACCATTCATAGCATTTTGGACTGGATCGAGGACAACCTGGAATCACCACTGTCACTGGAAAAAGTGTCAGAGCGTTCAGGTTATTCCAAATGGCACCTGCAACGGATGTTTAAAAAAGAAACCGGCCATTCATTAGGTCAATACATCCGCAGCCGTAAGATGACAGAAATCGCGCAAAAGCTGAAAGAAAGCAACGAGCCAATCCTCTATCTGGCAGAACGTTATGGTTTCGAGTCACAGCAAACGCTGACTCGCACCTTCAAAAATTACTTTGATGTTCCGCCACATAAATATCGGATGACCAATATGCAGTGCGAGTCGCGGTATTTGCATCCATTGAATCATTACAACAGTTAATAAAAATGTGACAACGTCACTGAGGCAATCATGAAACCACTTTTATCCGCAATGGTAACCGCGCTTATTCTCTTTTCCGCGCAGAGCTTTGCGGAGCAAACCTCGCAACCGGTCGTTACTTCCTGTGGCGATGTGGTGATTGTTCCCCCATCGCAGGAACAACCACCGTTCGATTTAAATCACATGGGTACAGGCAGTGACAAATCGGATGCGCTGGGCGTGCCCTATTATAACCAACACGCCATGTAGTTTATTCAGGCCCCGGCATATCGGGGCTTGTTAGCCTCTCACCTTCACCGCTTTACGCCACCGCAAACCAAACACATTGATATACAGTCCGGTCATAATAAGCACGGCACCTAAGAATTGCAGACCTGTTAGGCGTTCATCCAGCAGTAACGCTGCACTTGCCAGACCGACTACCGGCACCAGTAATGATAATGGTGCGACACGCCATGTTTCATAGCGTCCAAGCAGCGTACCCCAGATCCCATAACCAACTATCGTCGCCACAAATGCCAGATACATCAACGCCAGAATGGTGGTCATGTCGATAGTGACCAGACTGTGAATCATTGTTTCCGAGCCATCGAGAATGAGCGAGGCGACAAAAAACGGGATTATAGGGATTAATGCGCTCCAGACGACCAGAGACATCACTGCCGGACGGGATGAATGAGACATGATCTTTTTATTGAAGATATTGCCACTCGCCCAACTAAATGCCGCCGCCAGGGTCAAAATAAAACCGAGCATCGCCACATGCTGACCGTTAAAGCTATCTTCGATTAACACCAGTACGCCAAAAATCGCTAACGCAATCCCCGCCAGTTGCTTACCGTGCAGTCGTTCGCCAAAAGTAAAAGCACCAAGCACGATAGTAAAAAACGCCTGAGCCTGTAAGACCAGCGAGGCTAGTCCTGCCGGCATACCGAAGTTAATGGCGCAAAAGAGAAAGGCAAACTGCGCAAAACTGATGGTTAAACCATACCCCAGCAGTAAATTCAGCGGTACTTTTGGCCGCGCCACGAAAAAGATTGCCGGGAAGGCGACCAGCATAAAGCGTAAACCGGCCAGCATCAGCGGTGGCATGTTATGGAGCCCCACTTTGATGACCACAAAATTAAGCCCCCATACAACGACGACTAATAGCGCCAACAACCCATCTTTCCGCGACATTTTCCCGCCTCTGAATTTTCATTTTTTGTCAGCAATCAACTTAGCTGAATTTACTTTTCTTTAACAGTTCATTCGTTAATCACCGTTTACCACGGCATTAATGGCAAATAAGTCGCTATACTTCGGATTTTTGCCATGCTATTTCTTTACATCTCAAAAACAAAACATAACGAAATGCATTGTCGGACAGCCAAATGAACTTATCTCTGAGACGCTCTACTTGCGCCCTTCTCGCCTCGTCGTTGTTATTAACTATCGGACGCGGCGCTACGCTGCCATTTATGACTATTTACTTGAGTCGCCAGTACAGCCTGGGTGTCGATCTCATTGGTTATGCGATGACAATTGCGCTCACTATTGGCGTCGTTTTTAGCCTCGGTTTTGGTATCCTGGCGGATAAGTTCGACAAGAAACGCTATATGTTACTGGCAATTACGGCCTTCGCCAGCGGTTTTATCGCCATTCCCCTGGTGGACAGCGTCACACTGGTGGTACTTTTTTTCGCACTCATCAACTGTGCCTATTCCGTTTTTGCCACTGTATTGAAAGCCTGGTTTGCCGACAATCTTTCATCTACCAGCAAAACGAAGATCTTCTCGATCAACTACACCATGCTCAACATTGGCTGGACCGTCGGCCCACCACTCGGCACCCTGTTAGTCATGCAGAGCATCAATCTGCCCTTTTGGCTGGCAGCTATCTGCTCTGCGTTTCCCATGTTATTCATTCAAATTTGGGTAAAGCGCAGCGAGAAAATCATCGCCACAGAAACAGGCAGCGTCTGGTCGCCAAAGGTTTTGTTACGGGATAAAGCACTGCTGTGGTTCACCTGCTCTGCCTTTCTGGCTTCTTTCGTGAGCGGTGCCTTTGCCTCTTGTATCTCGCAATATGTGATGGTCATAGCGGATAGTGGTTTTGCTGAAAAAGTGGTCGCAGTGGTCCTGCCTGTTAATGCCGTGATGGTGGTTACGTTGCAGTATTCCGTTGGGCGACGAATTAACCCGACCAACATCCGCGCGCTGATGACGGTAGGCACACTCTGTTTTGTCGTCGGTCTGGTCGGTTTTATTTTTTCCGGAAACAGCCTGCTATTATGGGGAATTTCAGCCGCGGTATTTACTGTTGGTGAAATTATTTATGCTCCCGGTGAGTATATGTTGATTGACCATATTGCGCCGCCTGGAATGAAAGCCAGCTATTTTTCCGCTCAGTCATTAGGCTGGTTGGGTGCAGCGGTAAATCCATTAGTGAGTGGTGTGGTACTGACCACTCTCCCGTGTTCCTCGCTGTTTATCATCCTGGCGGTAGTCATCATTGCCGCATGGGCGCTGATGTTAAAAGGTATTAACGCCAGACCCCAGGGGCAGCCAGCACTCTGTTGACATTCGTGCCGTGCCACTGCTGGCACGGCTTTGCTAATCATTTTGCTAATCATTATTTTGAGGCAAAGGCATAGTCTTCCCTCGCCGAGCGGGTAAATATGAGTCCGCGCACTTTTTTGAGACGTTTTGAGGCGTTAACCGGCATGACGCCCGCCCGCTGGCTGCTCAATTAGCGCTTAATACGAGTACAGGATTATCTGCAAAATTCGGCTTTTAACATCGATAAAATTGCCGAGCTGACGGTTTTTGGCAATTCAGCGTTATTGCGTCATCACTTTCACCAACGTTTTTTATTATCCCCTTCGCAATATCGTAAAAACAGTCGCTCCCCATCACAATAACCGCCTGATTCAGCCTTTGTTTAGGTAATATCTGCTAATATCTTTCTCATTGAGATGAAAATTAAGGTAAGCGAGGAAACGCACTACACAATAAACGGAGGAAAATAATGTTGGGTAATATGAATGTTTTTATAGCTGTTCTGGGAATAATTTTATTTTCTGGCTTTCTGGCCGCATATTTCAGCTACAAATGGGATGACTAATGAACGGAGATAATCCCTCACCTAACCGGCCCCTTGTTACAGTTGCGTGCAAGGGGCCTGATTTTTTGACGGCGAAAAAAAAACCGCCAGTAAACCGGCGGTGAATGCTTGCATGGATCGATTTGTGTTTTGCTTTTACGCTATCAGGCATTTCTCTGCGCTGGTAACGGTTCTTTGACACAGTAGCATTATTTTTCTCAATGAATGTTAAACAGAGCTTAAACTCGGGCAATCACGTTTTGTTCGTCAATAAACATGCAGCGATTTCTTCCGGTCTGCTTGCCTTCGTACATTGCTCTGTCAGCCCTTCCAATAACCACATCCAACGGTTCTTCAGGAAATGCGCGGCTCACGCCAGCGGTCACTGTTATTGGGATATGTCCGCCAGGATGCGCTATGGCATGGTTATCGACTAACTGACAAATACGTAGCCCAGCACGACACGCCTCATCATCATTTTGCGCTTTGATGATAATAATAAACTCTTCACCACCATAGCGATAAACCGTATCGTAGTCACGGGTCCAACCGGCTAAGTAAGTCGCCAGGGTTCGTAATACCACATCACCGATTAAATGCCCGTAGGTATCATTAACCAATTTAAATCGGTCTATATCCAGCAGCATTAAATAAAGATTTAATGGTTCAGCATTACGTAATTGATGATCAAAGGATTCATCAAGTACCCGACGACCAGGTAATCCCGTCAATACATCCATATTGCTACGAATAGTCAGCAAATAAATTTTGTAATCTGTTAATGCTGCGGTAAAAGAAAGCAACCCTTCTTGAAATTCGTCAAAATGAGCGTCCTGCCAGCGATTTTCAACAATAGCCAGCATTAATTCCCGACCACAGTTATGCATATGTTGATGGACAGAATCTATTAGCCGAACGTAAGGTAATTCATCGTTATCGAGTGGCCCCAGATGATCAATCCACCGACCAAACTGGCACAGCCCATAAGAATGGCTATCCGTTATTTCTGGCTTACTGGCATCTCTCGCGACCACGCTATGAAACATACTCACCAGCCATTGGTAGTGGGCATCGATAGCCTTATTGAGATTTAACAAGATGGCATCGATTTCCGTTGTCTTCTTGATCATTGCCACTCCTTTTTCACAGTTCCTTGTGCGCTTTATTCTAACTGGAGAAAAGAAAACTTACGTCAATATTTTAATAGAAATCCTAATCCGGAAGTGTTGTTAAAGATAACATTGTGATTTAGAACTAAATTGCCAGAGAAAAAAGTGTTTAACTCTGTAACTGCCTCTGCACTTTAGCTGGTAAAACGCAGATAAACAGCCAAAACAACAAAAGCCCAGTGACCCAACATATTGGGCCATAAGGCTAATTTATTTTTATGACTATTTCTGCAGATGAGTGACCCATACGACTGCTGGGGAGCTTTTTTTATCCAGACTCCCGCTAATGTTGATCATCTGGTCAGGCTGAACTTCTCGCCCATCAAAGACAGCGGCAGGAATAACAACATTAACTTCACCGCTCTTATCGCGGAAAACGTAACGGTCTTCTCCCTGATGAGAAATCAAATTACCCCGTAATGAAACTGAAGCGCCATCATGCATCGTTTTCGCGAAATCAACGGTCATTTTTTTCGCATCGTCGGTTCCGCGATAGCCATCTTCTATTGCATGCGGCGGCGGTGGCGCCGCATCCTGTTTTAAACCACCCTGTTCATCTGCCAACGCATAAGGCATGACAAGAAAACTCGCTAATATAATAGCCTGAAATTTCATACTGACTCCTTAATGGCCTTTAGTTTAACTTATTAAGTCTGGTTGTTGTTTTGTGAAATGGCCACTAAGAATTAGTCTAATTATCATAACTCGGTTAAAATCAGCCGATTAAAACCTAAAATTTATTGAGTGATGATAATTATCATCAACAACATAATATTGCAGAATAAATAATAAACTTAAGATAATTCCCCGACCACAGGTTATTATCGATAAAAATTTACAACGACATTAATTTGTAAGCCGGATTGCAATCAATCCGACTCACTCTTGCAAAATTATACGTTCAAGCCGCGATGTTGCAGCATCGGTGTAATCTGTGGTGCCTTACCTCGCCATTGGCGATACAGGTGTTCTAAATCTTCGCTATTACCTTTGGAAAGGATAGCGTCGCGAAAACGTTGCCCATTTTCACGCGTTAAACCGCCTTCCTCGACAAACCATTGATAACCATCGTCTGCCAGCATTTGCGTCCACAGATACGCGTAGTAACCCGCCGCATATCCGCCACCAAAAATGTGAGCGAAATAACTGCTGCGATAACGCGGCGGTACCGCGGGAAGATCCATGTTTTCCGCCGCCAGCGCCCGAAGTTCGAAATCGTTCACGTCGTGGCGTGCTTCATTCTCTTCCAGACAATGCCAGCGCATATCAAGAAGCGCAGCGCTAAGTAACTCGCTCATCTCGTAGCCTTTATTGAACAGGCTGGCATTGCGCATTTTCTGTTGTAACTCTTCCGGCATGGTTTCTCCGGTTTGGTAATGCCTCGCATAGCGAGAGAATACCTGCGGATTTGTCGCCCAGTGTTCGTTGATTTGTGAAGGGAACTCGACGAAATCACGCGGCGTGTTGGTGCCAGAAAGCGTCGCATAACGTTGGCTGGCAAACAGGCCGTGCAGCGTATGACCAAATTCATGGAATAAGGTTATAACATCGTCCCACAATAACAATGCAGGTTCGCCTGTCGTTGGTTTCTGATAATTGCAAACATTGTAAATAACGGGACGTGTGTCATTAAGCGTAGATTGCTCAACAAAATTCCCCATCCACGCGCCGCCGCTTTTGGAATCACGAGCAAAGAAATCACCGTAAAATAGCGCAAGACCGACTCCGTTATGGTCAAATATTTCCCATACGCGCACATCCGGGTGATAGACCGGTATATCAAAGCGCTCGACAAATTTAATGCCGAAAAGCTGATTTGCAGTCCAGAATACCCCCTCATTCAACACTGTGTTCAATTCGAAATAAGGCTTGAGCTGCGCTTCATCGAGATCGAATTTCTCGCGTCTTACCTGCTCGGCATAAAATGCCCAGTCCCACGGCTGGACGCTAAATCCGCCTTGCTGCTTTTCGATAACCGCCTGAATAGACGCCAGTTCATCGTCTGCTCGCTTACGCGCGGCCGGGACAATTTCACGCATGAAGTTAAGTGCTGCTTCGGGGGTTTTTGCCATCTGGTCGGCGATTTTCCACGCAGCATAATGAGGGAAACCAAGCAGTTTCGCCTGCTGCGCGCGGATCTCCACCAGCCGTTGAATAATGGCACGGGTATCGTTAGCGTCTTTTTTTTCTGCCCGAGTCCAGCCCGCAGTGAACAGTTTTTCACGCGTCGCGCGATCGCGCAGTTCGGCAAGCGCCGGTTGCTGGGTGGTATTCAGCAGTGGGATAAGCCACTTGTTATCCAGACCTTTCTCACGCGCTGCATCCGCCGCCAGGGCAATATCTTGCTCACTCATCCCGGCCAGTTGCCCAATATCGTCAACCACCAGCCCACCGGATTTGTTCGCCGCTAATAACCGCTGGTTAAACTGACTGATAAGGGTCGCCGCCTCTGTATTCAGCACTTTTAATTTTGCTTTGTCGGCCTCTGCAAGTTTGGCCCCGGCAAGAACAAAACGTTGATGAATCACCTCGACCAGTCGAATAGATTCGCTATCAAGACGCAGAGATTCACGGCGCTGCCAGATGGCATCGACCCGAGCGAACAATTCGCCGTTCAGGTAAATGTCATTAGCCAGTTCTGCAAGTTCTGCCGAGAACTGTTCATCAAGACGCTGTAATTCATCGTTGGTATGCGCCGAGGTCATAGCGAAGAAGACGCTAGTCACACGTGTGAGTAATTCCCCGCTCTTTTCAAGAGCCAGAATAGTATTAGTAAAATCGGGCGTCTGTGGGTTTAACGCTATCGCTTCTATCTCAACCCGCTTTTGCCGCATCCCCTCGTCGAATGCCGGGCGATAGTGATGATTTGCAATCTGATCAAAATGGGGCGCCATATAAGGCAGCGTGCTCTGCGTAAGAAAAGGATTCGTCGTTGACATTTTCTACTCCTGAAAACGAGGTGTTCCATAGCGTAGGCTTACTGATAACGGAGTGCAATGTTGCAAACCAGTATTACCCGCTCTTAAGCATCACGTGCTATGTTAGTGACACACAAAAGCGTTGAGGAACAGTGAGATGATCGTTTTAGTAACTGGAGCAACGGCAGGTTTTGGTGAATGCATTACTCGTCGTTTTATTCAACAAGGGCATAAAGTTATCGCCACTGGTCGTCGTCAGGAGCGGTTGCAGGAGTTAAAAGACGAGCTGGGCGATAATCTGTATATTGTCCAACTGGACGTCCGTAACCGCGCCGCCATTGAAGAAATGCTGGCATTGCTTCCTGCCGAGTGGAGTGACATTGATATTCTGGTGAACAATGCTGGACTGGCGCTGGGTATGGAACCTGCACATAAAGCGAGCGTTGAAGACTGGGAAACCATGATTGATACCAACAATAAGGGCCTCGTGTATATGACGCGCGCAGTCCTGCCTGGCATGGTTGAGCGCAATCGTGGTCACATTATTAACATTGGTTCAACGGCGGGTAGCTGGCCATATGCAGGTGGCAACGTCTACGGCGCGACAAAAGCGTTTGTTCGTCAGTTCAGCCTGAATCTACGCACAGATCTGCACGGTACGGCAGTACGTGTCACAGACATCGAACCAGGGCTGGTGGGTGGCACCGAATTTTCCAATGTCCGCTTTAAAGGCGATGACGGCAAAGCAGAAAAAACCTATCAAAATACCGTTGCACTGACGCCAGAAGATGTCAGTGAAGCCGTCTGGTGGGTAGCCACTCTCCCCGCTCACGTTAACATCAATACCCTGGAAATGATGCCGGTTACCCAAAGCTATGCCGGGTTGAATGTCCATCGGCATTAATTTTTATACCCGGCCTCACCGCCGGGTTATTGCTTGTCACAAAAAAGTGGTAGACTCTTGCAGTTAACCCACTCAAAAGCAATAACGAATGACCGTCGAAACACAACTTAATCCCACACAGCCTGTCAATCAGCAAATTTACCGTATTCTTCGCCGCGACATTGTGCATTGTCTGATTGCACCAGGTACGCCATTGTCGGAAAAAGAAGTTTCTGTTCGTTTCAATGTGTCACGCCAGCCGGTTCGCGAAGCCTTCATTAAACTGGCTGAAAACGGCCTGATTCAAATTCGCCCGCAGCGTGGCAGCTACGTCAATAAAATATCCATGACCCAGGTTCGCAATGGCAGTTTTATTCGACAGGCCATTGAGTGTGCGGTGGCACGGCGGGCAGCGAGCATGATCACTGAAAGCCAGTGCTACCAACTTGAGCAAAATCTTCACCAGCAACGCATTGCCATTGAGCGCAAACAACTAGATGATTTTTTTGAACTTGATGACAACTTCCATCAACTCCTTACCGATATTGCTGACTGTCAGCTCGCGTGGGACACCATTGAAAACCTGAAAGCGACCGTTGACCGGGTGCGCTACATGAGTTTTGACCACGTTTCGCCGCCGGAAATGCTGCTTCGCCAGCACATGGATATTTTCTCTGCGCTGCAAACACATGATGGTGACGCCGTTGAAAAGGCAATGGCATTGCACTTGCAGGAGATTAGCGAGTCCGTACAGCTAATACGCCAGGAAAATAGCGACTGGTTCAGCGAAGAGTAATTCTTTTCCTCTCATCCCATTCGGGGTGAGAGTTCATCCCCTTCTTCTGGTTTATGCAAGCATCAAAAAAGATGTGAACTTGATCATAAACAAAAAAAAATTCACTCGACAGGAGTATTTATATTGCGCCCGTTACGTGGGCTTCGACTGTAAATCAGAAAGGAGAAAACACCTATGACGACCTACGATCGTAACCGTAACGCAATCACTACTGGCAGCCGTGTTATGGTTAGCGGCACCGGTCACACTGGCAAGATCCTGTCGATTGATACTGAAGGTCTGACCGCAGAGCAAATCCGCCGCGGTAAAACCGTAGTAGTTGAAGGTTGTGATGAAAAACTCGCACCTCTGGACCTGATTCGTCTCGGCATGAACTAAGCGTGTGAATGCCGCCATCGGCGGCATTGCTGTCACTTATCACTTCACCGCATATTTCGCCACGGTCGCTTTCGCACCATGCGCTAATAAAGACAAATACGCTTCCGTCACCTTTGCAGTGAACAACGCATTGTTCGGCAAATCATCACCAAATATCGCATTAATCGCCATCAAGGACTGCACGCGCACTTGCCCTTCTGCACTACTTTGCACGGCCTTCTGAATGGTCGGTAATAACGGGTCGCTGATTTCGATGGGATTACCCTGCTCATCAACACCGCCGACATATCGCATCCAACCAGCGACGCCAAGCGCCAACAAATCGAACGCGCTGCCCTGTTTCAGATGCCAGCGAATGGAATCCAGCATGCGCTGTGGGAGTTTCTGACTGCCATCCATCGCAATCTGCCAGGTTCGATGGCGTAACGCTGGATTACTGTAGCGTTCAATCAGTCGATCCGCATAATTTTGCAGATCCACGCCCTGCACTTTCAGCGTCGGCGCCTGTTCCTGCAACATCAAGGCATGTGCCGCACGGCGATAATTTTCATCTTCCATGCAGTCGTTAATATGCTGATATCCGGCCAGATAGCCCAGATACGCCAGGAATGAGTGGCTGCCATTGAGCATACGCAGTTTCATCTCTTCATAAGGCAGCACATCGCTGACCAGTTCAGCACCTGCTTTTTGCCATTCCGGACGTCCGGCAACAAAGTTATCTTCAATAACCCACTGACGGAACGGTTCACAGGCAACACCTGCTGGATCGCGCATGCCGGTAAGGTGCTCAATTTTATTCAGCGTTTCTGCCGTCACCGCCGGAACAATGCGATCAACCATTGTCGAAGGAAAAGTCACGTTTTCGACAATCCATTGCGCCAGTTCTGTATCGACTGCATGCGCGTAAGAAGTGACAACGTCACGCATCACATGACCATTTTCCGGCATATTGTCGCACGACATTACCGTAAATGCCGGTAAGCCTGCGGCCTTGCGCCGGGTCAGCGCCTCCACAATAACCCCTGCTGCCGTTTTCGGCTGGTGGGGATTATTTAGATCGTCAACGATCATCGGGTGATCCAGCATTAACTGCCCAGTCGCCGGAGAGTGAAAATAGCCTTTCTCTGTAATAGTCAGAGAAACAATTGCAATTTGCGGTTCGCACATGGCAGCAAGCACAGCTTCTAAACCGTCTATTTGCACGTGCAACGCTTTTTTCACTACCCCCACAACACGAGCGGTCCAGGCATCGGCCGACATTTCCGCAACGGTATAGAGATTATCTTGCTGTTTTAGATCGGCGATTTGTTGTTCACCGCCAATCAGGTTCACTTCATAGTAGCCCCAATCGCTGTGATGCTGGGCAGCCAGGATATCGGCATACACGCCCTGATGCGCGCGATGAAATGCGCCAAAACCTAGATGAACAATTTTGGGCGCCAGGTTATTACGATCATAAACAGGGAGTGTCGCTTTTGCTGATAACAAATTATTTCCCATGACAATTCCTTTAATTTCAATATGGCAAGCTGAATGGTTTGTTATATGAATAAAAAATCCCTCCTCACTAAGAGAAGGGATTCTGGATTTACAGACTTGTTGAAGGTTGCGCAGCTCTTACAACGCGCGGTTGATCTTCTGCCGCATCTTCCAGCGCACTCAAATCGCGGTCTTTAACTTCTGGCATTTTCAGCGCGGAGATTAAACCGATAACAGAATAAGCCATAATCATTATCGCAATCGGATACCAGGATTCAGTCATGGTGCAGAAAATACCCGCCAGGATAGGACCGAAACCTGAGGCAATAAGACCACCAATTTCTTTAGAAATTGCCATCCGGGTAAAGCGGTTTTTACAGCCGAACATCTCTGCCATGGTAATGTTTTCCAGGGCAAATAATCCCAACACCGCACAGTTATGAATCACAATCAACGCAACCATGATGGTGCTCGGGGCATAGCTTTTATCGACGATAATAGACAGCATTGGCCACGCCAGCACAATGGCTGAAGTATTCATAATAATGTAGGGAATACGACGACCAATTTTATCGGACAACCATCCCAGGAATGGAATAGTCATAAAACCGATAATTGAGCTGATCATTAAGGCATCTGTCGGAATCGCTTTATTAAACAGCAACGTCTGTACTAAATAACCTGCAAGGAAAGTTTGAATCAGGCCGGAGTTTCCTGCTTGCCCAAAACGAAGACCCGTTGCCAGCCAAAAAGATTTGCTCTGGAACATACTACCAGAAGGCACAGCTTTTGGCGCAGGTTGCTGACTGTCATTAACCTTCTCAAATACCGGGCTTTCTTTCAGGTTCATACGCAGCCAGATAGCAAAGACCATTACTACCACACTCGCCAGGAACGGTATACGCCATCCCCATGCCAGCAGTTCTTCTTTACTGAGAATAAAGAACATAAAGGCCCAGATTGCCGTTGCGCTCAAGGTTCCGCAGTTCGTTCCCATCGCGACGAACGAGGAGATAATTCCGCGCTTTCCTTTCGGTGCATATTCAGCAAGCATAGTACCTGCACCAGAAATTTCCGCGCCGGCTCCCAACCCCTGAATAATACGCAGCGTCACCAGCAAGATTGGCGCAAAAACACCAATCTGCGCATAGGTCGGCAACACGCCAATTAGGGTGGTACAGATCCCCATCATGGTGATGGTAATAAAGAGTACTTTTTTACGCCCTATTCTGTCGCCCATTTTGCCGAAAATAAATGCTCCGACAATACGTGCCACATAGCCTGCACCGTAGGTTCCCATTGCCAGAATTAACGCCATCGCGGTTGATGATTCCGGGAAAAATATTTCATGAAACACTAACGCTGCGCCGAGCGAATATAGCTGAAAATCCATGAATTCAAGCGCAGTCCCCAACCATCCCGACACTGCTGCTTTCACCAAATCCTTAGTGCTTCTTTCGTGTTTTTCTATTGTCATAATAGATATCTCTAAATAAGAGGTAAGATGCGTACTACTTACTCGCTGTTATTGGTATTATTCAGAAAAAGTGAGTAAGACTTTGCAGCAATGTTTTTGATCCTGTTCAAATAAACTTATGGCATCAGCAACATGCTGAAAATCAAACGTGTGGGTAATTAATTTTTCTGGTTTAATTAACCCTTTGCTTAACCAGTCGATCACGACCGGGAATTTGTTAGCATTTAACCGGGATGAGAAAATAGAAAGTTCTTTTCCGGTAATTCCCTGCTGAATGACTTCAGACGGTTCACTGGAGAAGCCCATTAACACAATACGTGCCGCTGGAGAAGCCAATGTAACCGCTTCTTTCAAAATTGACGGATGGCAAGCAGCATCAATAATTAATGTTGGCTTGATTCCTTTTTCAGCGAATATTTCACCAAGCGGAGTCTGACCATTATTAATCGCCCAATCCGCCCCGCTCTCTTTCGCTTTTTCCAGTCGTTCATCAATGCGATCGGCAACAATCACGTTTTTGACGTTATAAACACCCTTTAATACCTGAACAATAGTCAGGCCAATCGGACCTGCGCCATAAACCAGCACGGTGTCATCTTCAGTAGGTTTACCGTGTCCGGTTACGTTCGCCGCAATGGTAAAGGGCTCGATCATTACCGCAAATTTATCTGCCACTGCATCGGGGATTTTCCACGCATTTTTTGCCGGAACAACGGCATATTCACTGAAACCACCGTCAGCGTGAACACCTAATACAGCTAGCATTGTACAAACATTCGGTTTACCAATTGAGCACGGATAGCAATGCCCACAGCTCACTACCGGATCTACCGCAACACGTTCACCGATCCGGCTGTTTTCAATACCTTCGCCGACGGCATCAATCACGCCAAAAAATTCGTGGCCAATGACGCGCGGATATTTTGCAAACGGATTATGACCGCGATAAATATGGCTATCAGAGCCACAAATCCCAGCCAGTTTCACTTTTACCCGTACTTCACCCGCAGACGGGTTGGGTATTTCACGTTCGATAATTGCCAGTTGATTTGGTTTTTCAATTAAAATACTTTTCATTATTTTTCTCCTTACCAGTTCCACAGCGTGCCATCTTCCAGACGTGCGACTGGCAGATAAGCGGGTTCGTAGGGGTATTTTGCTGCCAGCTTTTCATCAAACTCGATGCCAAGACCCGGTTTGTCGCCCGGATGCATATAGCCGTTATCGAAAGTCCAGTTATGCGGGAAGACTTCGAGCATTTGTTCTGAATAGCCCATATATTCCTGAACACCGAAATTCGGCACCCACAGATCAAAGTGCAGCGCCGCAGCCATGCAGACAGGCGACAAATCAGAAGGACCGTGTGAGCCAGTGCGTACCTGATACAGGGATGCGAAATCAGCGATCCGACGCATACCGGTGATGCCACCCGCATGAGTCAGCGTAGTGCGGATATAGTCGATGAGTTGTTCTTCTATCAGTTGTTTGCAGTCCCAAATGCTATTGAAGACTTCACCCACCGCAATTGGCGTGACGGTGTGTTGGCGAATGAGGCGGAAACACTCCTGGTTTTCCGCAGGCGTCGGGTCTTCCATCCAGAACATGCGATAATCTTCAATGCTTTTACCAAAACGCGCCGCTTCAATAGGCGTTAAACGATGGTGCATGTCATGCAGCAGATGTTCATCAAAACCAAACTTGTTACGTACCGCGTCGAACAGTTTTGGCATGAAGTCGAGATATTTTTCCGTCGACCACAACTGCTCCTCCGGCCACTGCCCTTTTGTCGCAGGTTCATAAGCCAAACCTTTGCCTTTGGACATGCCATAGGTGGTCTTCATACCTGGAATGCCGCACTGTACGCGGATGGCTTTGAACCCCAGTTCCTGATGACGAGCATAATCATCCAGTGCCTCATCAATGGAGTGACCGGTTGTGTGACAATAAACCATAACCCCTTCGCGAGACGCGCCACCCAGTAACTGATAAAGCGGCATGTTGGCGGCTTTGGCTTTAATGTCCCACAGCGCCATATCAACAGCCGAAATGGCCGACATGGTGACTGGACCGCGACGCCAGTACGCCCCTTTATAGAAAAACTGCCAGATATCTTCGATACGGTGAGCATCGCGGCCTATAAGCTGCGGACAAAGGTGATCTTGCAGATAAGACGCAACGGAAAGCTCGCGTCCATTCAGTGTGGCATCGCCAAGACCGGTAATACCGTCCTCGGTGGTGATTTTTAAGGTGACGAAATTACGCCCCGGACAGGTAACAAAAACTTCAGCCCTTACGATCTTCATGTTCGATTCCTTGCATCGCTTGTCGTGATGCATGAAATCTACGCAACCGAGCTACTACCATACAAGTATAAATGTTGGAAAAGGGAAGCGTGATCACAAAAATAAGCGCGTATTTGCGCCGTGAATAAATCTAAAAAAAGCCAGACTTTGCTGTTATCCTGGACACCGGGTAGAGCATATCTTATTAATAATAAAAGACATTGGTCATTCCCGACAAAATCAAGCTCGTCCCCAGCCAGCAACAATAATCAACATCCCACATAGCGCGACCAATGCTCCAGTCCAGTCGTAGAGACTGAGTTTTACGCCATCCACAACCCGCAGCCACAGCAGCGCCGTGCAAACATAAACGCCACCATAAGCTGCATACACTCGCCCACTGGCCGCCGGATGCAATGTTAACAGCCAGACGAAAAGCGCCAGGGAAATCCCCGCCGGAACCAGCAGCCATACGCTGGCGTTCCGTTTAAGCCATAGCCAGGGCAGGAAGCATCCGACAATTTCACACAAGGCGGTAGCAAAAAACAGTAACGTTGTTTTAATCATCTTTGTCACTCATTGACATCATGTATATTTATGGCTCGACATAATATCATCACCCTATACATCCTTCTGGTACGTTTTGCGTTCGCAGTGGATCGTGTAAAATCCCCTTTAAACATTCATGTAAGGAATGAATCATGAATATTACTTTCTGCAAACGGCTCGGACTGCTCGCTTTTCTGCTACCTTGCGCACTGGCATTTAGCGCAACGACTCATGCAGAAACCAATAAACTGGTGATTGAGTCTGGCGACAGCGCACAGAGTCGCCAACAGGCGACAATGCAAAAAGAGCAATGGAATGAAACTCGCAATCTGCGTCAAAAAGTCAATAAACGCACCGAGAAAGAATGGGATAAGGTTGACGCCGCATTCGATAGCCGCGATAAATGCGAACAAAGTGCCAACATTAATGCCTACTGGGAACCGAATACTTTACGTTGCCTGGACCGTCGTACTGGCCGCGTAATTACCCCCTAACCTGTTATTGATATAAGGAATGTAAGGACACGTTATGACAAGCGCCCACAGTGTTAAGCTACGTCCGCTGGAGCGTGAAGATTTACGCTATGTGCATCAACTCGACAATAACGCCAGTGTGATGCGTTACTGGTTTGAGGAACCCTACGAAGCCTTTGTTGAACTCTCTGATCTGTACGATAAACATATTCACGATCAGAGTGAGCGTCGTTTCGTGGTGGAGTGCGATGGTAAAAAAGCGGGTCTGGTGGAACTGGTTGAAATTAACCATGTCCACCGCCGCGCAGAATTTCAGATAATCATCTCCCCGGAATACCAGGGTAAAGGTCTGGCAACACGCGCAGCAAAATTAGCAATGGATTATGGCTTCACTGTTCTTAATCTCTATAAGCTGTATCTGATTGTCGATAAAGAAAATGAAAAAGCGATTCACATTTACCGTAAGCTCGGTTTTACGGTCGAAGGTGAACTGATGCATGAATTCTTTATTAATGGTCAATATCGCAATGCCATTCGCATGTGTATATTCCAGCATCAGTATCTGGCGGAACATAAAACGCCGGGTCAGGCAATGCTGAAGCCGACCGCGCAATAGCGTTAATAATAATCAATGGTATTTTTGATAGTGTAAACCCGTTCGACGGCGGGTTTTTCCGCTTCATCAACAATGATCAATTGGCAGTCCACCGGATTGGCGTGACTGTCATATTCACAGCTTTGCTTAACATTACCAACTTGTTGATTATTCAGTAAAGTAACTGCCGTGTAATCGAGTTTTTTGATCGGATCAGGTGACGGTGTTGCAGTGACTGATAACGTTTTGTCGTTGCTTACTGTGGTTTTACCCAGCGGATAGCCCTGTTCATCATACCTATAATCCACCTTCATCTGTTTACTGCTGGCTTTAACTACAAAGCCATTATCATCGGTTTCCCAACTCACTCCGGCGGAAGGTAATTCTGCTAACTGACATTTACCCTGTAAACGTACTTTTTTCTCCAGTGTCTGCGCGTCACGGTAATAATTCGCATCCAGCACTAAGGCAACCACGGTATTATTTTCCAGATCCAATAATTCAAGCGAATCGAAGCAACCTTCTTCCGATAAGCTGCCTGAAACACGTTTCGTCACTTCCCCTTGTTCATTCATCAATGTCTGGGTGAAATCTTTAACCGGACCACGCAGCGGATCAAAATCAAATTCATTAGAGAAACTGGCCATCTCTGGCGTAAAAGAAAACGTCACTTCTGCGCGATCGCATCCTGTAAGCATTATCGCGAGCAAACATGGCAGTAATTTGAAATTCACTTTAGTCACCAGACAGTCGAGATTATTATCAATCATAGTAGTAAATACAGTAATTTACACGTGAAATGCTATGCTTAGTGAGTAATATTCATTTAAGGAGCCAATGATGAAAATCTCAACTTATTGCGCCGCGCTACTGCTCACAATTGCCTCACCCGCCGTGCTGGCCGCGCCAGATTCTTGTGAACGGATAAAGAGCGATATTTCACAGCGTATTATCAATAACGGTGTGCCAGAAAGTAGCTTTACTTTAAGTATTGTGCCAAATGATCAGATCGATCAACCTGACACCAGGGTGGTTGGCCATTGTGCCAATGATACTCATAAAATTCTCTATGACCGCACCACCAGCGGTAACAATTCTGCCCCTGCACAACCGACTCAAGATGGCGCGCCTGCCGAACCGCAGTAAAAAGTATGATGGACGCTGGCGCGTCTTATCAGGTCTACATACTGCAACGTGCTTGTGTCTCATACCGGGCGGTGAGATGATCGGGCGAGCGCGATTTTATGGCCTGCATATGACGGTAGGAATGGCCGTCGCAGGTTAACAACTTGGTGCGGGGCAAGCCGCACGTTTCAGGATGATAAGAATGACGCATTTTTCACAACAAGATAATTTTTCTGTCGCGGCGCGTGTGCTGGGGGCGCTGTTTTATTACGCCCCAGAAAGCGAGGAAGCCGCGCCTCTGGTTTCTGCAATGACCAGCGATGGCTGGGAAACTCAGTGGCCTCTGCCGCAAACTTCTTTAGTGCCGCTGGTAACGGCTTTTCAGCAACAGAGTGAAGAGTCGCGTACGCAGGCCTGGCAGCGTTTATTCGTTGGCCCGTGGGCGTTGCCGTCCCCGCCGTGGGGATCGGTCTGGTTGGATCGTGAATCGGTACTGTTTGGCGATTCGACGTTGGCGCTTCGTCAATGGATGCGCGAAAAAGGCATTCAGTTTGAGATGAAGCAAAACGAACCTGAAGATCATTTTGGTTCCTTGCTACTGATGGCGGCCTGGCTGGCGGAGAGCGGTCGTCAGACTGAGTGCGAAGAGTTGCTGGCGTGGCATCTTTTACCGTGGTCGACGCGCTTTCTCGAGGTGTTTATCGAAAAAGCAGAATACCCTTTTTACCGCACGCTTGGTGAACTGGCTCGCTTAACGCTGGCTGAGTGGCAGTCACAATTGCTGATTCCCGTCGCAGTTAAGCCGCTGTTTCGTTAAGGTTCCCGTAGCATTACCGGATGGCGACATTAGCGCGCCATCCCATATTAAATAAGTTACAGTGTCACACCATTTCCCCACATAAAGCACGTACAGCTTTTGCGCCTGACGTCTTTTCCCGCAAAATAGATGCCCGTGTTTAAATTGCCATTTCTACTCATGCATCATCTACACCTTTACCCGGATCTGCGCACCCTGTTTCGTCGTCTGCTTATCGCAACGATAATCGGTATTCTCGCGGCGTTTGCCGTTGCCGGATTCCGTCATGCCATGCTGTTGCTGGAGTGGTTGTTCCTGAGCAATGATTCCGGGAGTCTGGTCAATGCTGCAACAAACCTTTCTCCGTGGCGACGCTTGTTAACTCCTGCGCTCGGCGGTCTGGTGGCAGGTTTATTGCTCATGGGCTGGCAGAGAGTTACGCAGCAACGACCCCATGCGCCGACCGATTATATGGAAGCGTTGCAGAGCGAGGGGCAGTTCGATTACGCAGCAAGCCTGGTAAAATCACTTGCCTCTCTGCTGGTGGTGACCAGCGGTAGCGCAATTGGCCGTGAAGGCGCGATGATTCTGCTGGCAGCTCTTGCTGCATCCTGGTTTGCCCAACGTTTTACGCCGCGTGAAGAGTGGAAATTATGGATTGCCTGCGGTGCTGCGGCAGGCATGGCTGCAGCCTATCGCGCACCGCTTGCCGGGAGTTTATTTATTGCCGAAGTGCTGTTTGGCACCATGATGCTGGCCTCTCTTGGCCCAGTGGTGATTTCAGCCGTGGTGGCATTGCTTGTCAGCAATCTTATTAATCACAGCGATGTATTGCTCTACAGCGTTCAGCTCGAGGTGACGCTGCATGTGCGGGACTATGCGCTAATTATCAGTACCGGCGTGCTGGCTGGTCTTTGCGGACCATTACTGTTGAAAATGATGAGCGCCAGTCATCAAGGTTTTGTTCACCTAAAACTGACGCCGCCCTGGCAGTTGGCGTTAGGGGGGTTGATCGTCGGCCTGCTTTCCCTGCTCACGCCTGCGGTATGGGGCAATGGTTATAGTACGGTGCAATCCTTTTTAACCACCCCACCACTGTTTACGGTCATTGCTGCGATCTTCATCTGCAAACTTTTTGCCGTGCTGGCCAGTAGCGGTTCCGGCGCGCCTGGCGGCGTGTTTACGCCAACGCTATTTATCGGGCTTGCAATTGGCATGCTGTATGGACGTAGCCTGGGGTTATGGCTTCCAGGCGGCGAAGAAATGACGCTTCTACTCGGACTAACAGGGATGGCAACACTGCTGGCTGCGACCACGCATGCGCCAATTATGTCAACATTGATGATATGTGAAATGACCGGGGAGTATCAGCTACTCCCCGGTTTATTGATTGCCTGCGTGATCGCGTCGGTAATGTCGCGGACCTTACACCCTGACTCTATCTACCGACAGCACACTACGCAGCATGGCTAAGCGGATGTATTGACCCAGTTCTCGCTGTTCAGCTCGGGGCAGATAAGGCAGTTCACCAATGAGCGGTGCCGGGAGTTTTTTACCCAGCACATCAATGATTTCAGCATAATGCGCTAACCCAGGGTTAATACGATTAGCCACCCAGCCAATGAGCGGCAGACCGTCGTTCGCAATCGCTTGTGCGGTCAGAAGCGCATGGTTAATACAGCCTTCCTGAATGCCCACCACCATCAACACCGGTAGCTGCTCCTGGACCACCCATTCAGAGAGCGGACGCAGATCATTCATCAGGCTGCGCCATCCGCCAGTCCCCTCAACGACAACATGATCAACTTTGTCAGTCAGGTTAGCCAGACCATTTGAAATGAGCGTGTAATTGATTGGACAACTGTGCGCCACGCTACTTTCTTCTTCGCTTAACGCAATGGGATTGACTGCTTCATAAGGCAGTTCAATTGATGAAACACTCTGCAACACCAGGGCATCTTTATTACGCAGCCCCTCAGGTGTCTCTTTGCTCCCCTTCGCTACGGGTTTGTATCCCGCAACCGTTTTTCCCTGGGAGGCTAACGCTTGTAGCAATGCGCGGGAAACCACCGTTTTCCCTACAGAAGTGTCTGTACCTGTTATAAAGAAACGCTTCAGCATCACTAACTCCACCGTTATGCTTCACTAATATAAGCCAGGAAAATAATTCAACGTGGAAAGTCTAAGTTATGCTTTCTGCACTCAATTTGAGATAGCGCAAATTTTGGTAGAACAGTTAAAAAATGTTAACCCTGCAACAGACGAATCAGCAAAGATCCATTATATAGCGCATCTTTTACCAGCGCGGCCCCTGCCATTGTCCCCTGATTGGTGAACTGAGTGCTCTCAACGCTAATATGCTGGCTGTATGCTGGAAGCGCCTGCTGGCGGATGCTGTCAGAAATCACAGGGAACAGAATATTTGCCGCTTTGCTTAACGGCGAGCCAATCAGTATTTTTTGTGGGTTAAATAAATTCACCATGATGGCCAGAATGCGCCCAACATGCGCGCCTACGCCAGTGATAATATCCTTTGCCAGCAAGTCACCCTGCAACGCCGCATGGCATAATGAATCCACGCTCAAAGGCTGCCCGTGCAACATCGAACTCATTGACTGATTAAGGCGTAATTGCGCCAGTTCGAGGATGCTGTCCACACTGGCGATGGTTTCCAGACAACCGTGGTTACCGCAATAACAGCGTTTACCATACGGATCCACCTGGGTATGACCAATTTCTACCAGGCTACTGCTTCCGGCATGTAACAAGTGACCGTCGGTAATCACGCCCGCGCCAACATTGTGATCAATTACCACCTGAATCACATCGCGAGCCCCGCGAGAGGCTCCAAATAATGCCTCGGCCATCGTCCATGCACTAATATCATGCTGAATGTAAACCGGTACACCCGTGTGCTGCTCCAGCGCTTCGCCGAGCGGCATCTCTTTCACATCCTCGTAAAACGGCATCCGGTGCACAATACCATTTTCCGTATCAATAATTCCCGGCAAAGTAATGGCGATGGATGTCAGGCGTTCGAGTTTTTTCTGATGACGGATAAAAAACTGATCAATATGCGCAATGATACGTTCCAGCAAAGGCAATTCATCCTGAAGCGCCAGCTCCAGTGTCTCTTCCACCACCAGCTTGCTGCTTAAATCACGCAGGGCAAGAAAAATTAAACCACGACTGATGCGCAGAGAAAGATAATGCCAGGCTTCTGTTTCCACCACCAACCCCACCGCAGGGCGGCCACGGTTTCCCCCTTCTTTAATTTCTAACTCTTGCACCAGGTGCGCTTCTAGCATTTCGCGGACAATTTTGGTGATACTGGCGGGAGCCAGTTGCGCCATGCGGGAAAGGTCGATACGCGAAATGGGACCAAGCTGATCAATCAGGCGATAAACAGCACCCGCGTTGGTCTGCTTTATTTGATCAATATGTCCAGGCTGGTTTTCTGCAACCACCTTATACTCCCTATATTTTCGCGCTCCGAAATAATCTGTAGGCTATGGTGAAACACTTCAATGCGTGCCGTCAAATTTTTACTTAGCCATGTGATTAACAGCACACTTTTCGGGTTTTTTAGCTGAATTTTACCTCACCTGAGAGCATTCAGCAGCTGAATACGAAAGTTTCGCGCTGCAGGACTTTGTTCATGATGTGTCGGCCAGACCAACCACATTTCAGAAACCGCATCTTCTTCAGCAATAGGTATCCAACGCATTTCATTAAGCTGAACACGCTTAAATGAGGCGGGCAAAATCGAAACGCCCAAACCGGCAGACACAAGGCCAATGATGGTCATCGCCTCGCCCACTTCCTGGGTAATAACCGGTGTAAGATTG
Source organism: Escherichia sp. E14V7 (assembly GCF_004212225.1). Classification (NCBI taxonomy): domain Bacteria; kingdom Pseudomonadati; phylum Pseudomonadota; class Gammaproteobacteria; order Enterobacterales; family Enterobacteriaceae; genus Escherichia; species Escherichia sp. E14V7. The sequence goes on along the minus strand of NZ_RHJJ01000026.1, from coordinate 39,936 downwards.
TAGCGTCGCATCAGGCCCAGAATGTCATCATAAAGCCCTGTCCCGACGTGAGGATCAAAGAAAACAAACGGCTCTTTTGCCAGTTCCGCCAACGTAACTACAGATTTACTGGCTAACGGATGATCGTGCGGAATCATCGCCATAAGCGGTTCATGCACAATTACCGCATGGTTCAACGTCTCCGGCAGCAAAGTATTGCGTAACAGTCCCATATCGAGCGTCCCTTCGATAAGGGGCGCAATTTGCTCGCGGGTATTCATCTCGCGCGTCTGCAAATGGACATCAGGAAATTCGCGGCGAAATAACGATAAGGTATCTGACACTGCGCGAATGAATGGCGCCGATGAGGTAAAACCAATGCGTAACTCTCCCGCCTCCCCCTGATGCAGTCGTTCTGCCCGCGCTGCGGCATCGTCTACCAGAGAAAGAATTTGACGACTATCGGCAAGAAATTGTTTGCCTGCAGCGGTGAGCGCGACGCTTCGATTGGTCCTGGCCAGCAGGCGCGCGCCAATTTGTTGCTCCAACGCCTGAATCTGTTGGCTTAGTGGCGGTTGAGAAATATTCAGGCGCGCAGCAGCACGACCAAAATGCAGTTCTTCCGCAACAGCAATGAAGTAACGTAGGTGACGCAATTCGATATTCATATTTCATACATATTATTTGAGACTATTAATATATTAGACATAACAATTCGATTTTCCTACTCTATTCCTGAGCTAACACAACGCGCATATTTAGTAAGGATTTCAAGTGAGTCGTACCACAACTGTTGATGGCGCTCCGGCAAGCGCCACTGACAAGCAAAACGTTTCCCAGCCAAACCTATTCATCAAACGCGGTACGCCGCAATTTATGCGCGTGACCCTGGCGCTTTTTTCTGCCGGACTGGCAACCTTCGCTCTTCTCTATTGTGTGCAACCTATCCTTCCGGTTCTTTCGCAGGAGTTTGGCTTAACACCCGCAAACAGTAGTATTTCACTGTCAATTTCAACGGCAATGTTGGCTATCGGATTGCTGTTTACTGGCCCGCTTTCCGATGCCATTGGTCGCAAGCCAGTGATGGTTACGGCGCTGTTATTGGCCTCCATCTGCACGTTACTTTCGACGATGATGACCAGCTGGCACGGCATTTTGGTGATGCGCGCCTTGATTGGCCTTTCATTAAGCGGCGTGGCTGCGGTGGGCATGACCTACCTTAGCGAAGAGATCCACCCGAGTTTTGTCGCCTTTTCGATGGGGTTGTACATCAGCGGTAACTCGATTGGCGGCATGAGCGGACGCTTAATTAGCGGTGTCTTCACCGATTTCTTCAACTGGCGAATTGCACTGGCAGCGATTGGCTGTTTCGCACTGGCCTCGGCGTTAATGTTCTGGAAAATTCTTCCAGAATCTCGCCATTTCCGCCCTTCCTCACTGCGCCCTAAAACACTGTTTATCAACTTCCGTCTGCACTGGCGCGACCAGGGATTGCCTTTATTATTCGCAGAAGGTTTTTTGCTGATGGGCTCATTCGTCACCCTGTTTAATTATATTGGCTATCGCTTGATGCTTTCCCCGTGGCATGTCAGCCAGGCGGTGGTGGGTTTATTATCGCTGGCCTATTTGACCGGTACCTGGAGTTCACCAAAAGCCGGAACCATGACCACCCGCTTCGGACGCGGTCCGGTGATGTTGTCTTCGACAGGTGTCATGCTTGTTGGCCTATTAATGACATTGTTCAGCTCGATATGGCTGATTTTTGCCGGGATGTTGCTCTTCTCCGCCGGATTCTTTGCTGCTCACTCGGTCGCCAGCAGCTGGATTGGCCCCCGTGCTAAACGCGCCAAAGGCCAGGCTTCCTCGCTGTATCTGTTCAGTTACTACGTGGGTTCAAGTATTGCCGGAACATTAGGTGGGGTCTTCTGGCATAACTACGGCTGGAACGGCGTTGGCGCCTTTATTGCGTCGATGCTGGTGGTCGCGATTATAGTGGGTACACGTTTGCACCATCGATTGCACGCCTGAAAAAATAAGCCCGGGCTGAGTAAAATACCCACACGGGCTTATTGTCTGCTCAACTCAACGTTAATAACCATCCTAAAATAGACGAAGCGCCAGCCAATTCCCGCAGCGCATCTAATGTCATCAGGATAATAAATACCCAAATTAGCGGATTCATTTACTGTGTGTCATTTATTGATGATGCAAAGTAATTCTACCGTTTTGGGAACAGAGAAATAGTAAACTTGATCAAGACTACTGATATTAGTAGGGAATTTACCTTAAGTCACATCGCGTTATTATTTACCAATTTACTTTGTACATATCGTTACATGCCGAAACCAACCACTCACGGAAGCCTCTCATTACCCGAGATATAGTCATTACATCGGCCCCGTAGTGGGGTTGCATAAAAAAACCAAATTGAGGGTATGACAATGAAAAAAGTATTAGCTCTGGTTGTTGCCGCTGCGATGAGTCTCTCTTCTGCCGCTTTTGCCGCAGAGACTGCGACCACACCTGCCCCTGCAACTACTGCCACCAAAGCTGCACCTGCAAAAACCATGCATCATAAAAAACAGCATAAAGCAGCACCTGCCCAAAAAGCGCAGGCGGCTAAAAAGCATCATAAAAAAGCGAAAACTGAACAGAAAGCTCCGGAACAAAAAGCACAAGCTGCGAAAAAACACACCAAGAAACACAGCCATCAGCAACCTGCAAAACCAGCTGCCCAACCAGCAGCTTAAGTTTTCAACAGCAATAATGGCGCGCCCCCTCGCGCCTGAAAATTACGGCGCTAGACGGATAACGTTTAGCGCCGCCTTAAGCGGAGGGTACTATGGTGGGCCGTTATCGCTTTGAGTTCATTCTTATCATCCTTATTTTATGCGCATTGATTGCCACTCGCTTTTATCTTTTCTGATCGTAGTTATCTGATTTCACTCCCACTTTAATCCCGTCCCAGCTATAGTATTTATGAGGGTTTGCTTTTAATAATCATAATTACCCACCAGAGTGTGATATGCGTACAACCATTGCTGTAGTACTGGGTGCAATTAGTTTGACATCTGCATTGGTATTTGCAGATAAACCTGACAGTCCTGAATCGGCTAATGATGAAGTCAGCACCCTTTTTTTTGGTCATGATGATCGAGTGCCAGTAATTAACACGACCCAATCTCCGTGGGATGCGGTTGGGCAACTGGAGACTGCCAGTGGAAATCTCTGCACGGCCACCCTGATTGCGCCCAATCTCGCATTAACGGCGGGTCACTGTTTATTAACGCCGCCAAAAGGCAAACCAGACAAAGCAATTGCGCTGCGTTTTGTGTCGAATAAGGGGCTATGGCGCTATGAGATCCACAACATTGAAGGCCGCGTTGACCCGACATTAGGTAAACGGTTAAAGGCTAATGGAGATGGCTGGATTGTCCCGCCTGCTGCCGCGCCGTGGGATTTTGGTTTGATTGTGCTGCGCAATCCGCCTTCTGGCATTACACCCTTACCACTTTTCGAGGGAGACAAAGCAGCACTCACCGCCGCATTAAAAACGGCAGGTCGTAAAGTGACCCAGGCAGGCTATCCCGAGGATCACCTGGATACGTTGTACAGTCATAAAAATTGCGAAGTGACTGGCTGGGCGCAAACGTCGGTGATGTCGCATCAGTGCGATACCCTACCGGGTGACAGCGGTTCGCCGCTAATGCTGCATACTGATGAGGGCTGGCAGTTGATTGGCGTGCAAAGTTCGGCGCCTGCGGCTAAGGATCGCTGGCGGGCTGATAACCGGGCTATCTCTGTTACCGGCTTTCGCGACAAACTGGAAGAGTTATCCCGGCAATAGCGTTTAAATGCTGCCCGAAAATACGGGCAGCATAAACATCAGGCGAGTTTCACCATGATCATTCCGGCTAACAACAGGACCAGACCAACCCAGCCTTTGCGGTTTAACCGCTGACCAAACAGGACCCAACCGGCTGCTAATGTGGCGACAATACCAAACCCACCCCACAGCGCATACGCCACTGACAAGTCGATCCCTTTCACTGCCTGGGATAGTGCACTAAAAGCAGCAAGTACCGCCGCCAGCGACAACAAGCCATAGACTTTACGGCGAAAGCCATCAGAAAATTTCAAAAAGACGTTAGCAATAATTTCCAGCACTATCGCCAATGCCAACCAGGCGGCGTGAATCCATTCAAACTGAGCCATGATTCTGCTCCAGCGTAGATTTACGCACTTTACGTGTACCCGATTTGATCAAGACAATCCCGGCAACCAGAGTTGTTAACCCGACAATTTTCATCAGCGATAAACTTTCATCAAATAACAGAACGCTAAACAGCGTAATAAATAAAATACCGATACCTTCCCACAGCGCATAGGCAACGCCTAACGCAATTTTTTTAACGGCGAAAGAGAGAAGTATATATGACAGAGAAATCATCACCAGCATTAAAATAAACCCACTGTTTCCATCACTGACGCTAGCCCATTTCATAGATAACGTACCGGTAATTTCTGTGGCAATAGCCAGACCTAATAAAAACCAATAAAAATACATTACCCTTCTCCTGCAAGAGAATTATTTTAATATTCGCTTAATTCAGCGAAAGTAAAGTGGTCAAGCCCAGCGCATAGCGCAAGCTTCGGCAGAAGAAAGGACTAAAGCGCGTTGCGCCAGTGCTGCTCACCTGCGAGCAAGATAGTGGATGAGGTACGAAGATGGGTAAATGTAGAAAATAACGTCCTGAACAAATTGTCCATAAAATTACAATTATCCGCAGTGTTGCTTCTCGTCATCGCGGATGATAATTGTCCTCGGTAGTTGAACACGTCTGATTTGTATCATAGCTTAAGAATTAACTCAAAACATTTTCATTTCTTTACCTGAGTGGTTTGATTTTCGTTATAATGCCGCAGCAAAAAAGAAAATATTATTAGCGAAGGAAGAATATACGGGGATAAGCATGGCAAAGCCGATCATCACACTCAATGGTCTAAAAATCGTCATAATGTTGGGAATGCTGGTCATTATTCTGTGCGGTATCCGGTTTGCCGCCGATATCATCGTCCCCTTTATCCTCTCGCTATTTATCGCGGTAATACTTAATCCTCTGGTACAACGCATGGTTCGCTGGCGAGTGCCGCGCGTACTGGCGGTGTCAATTTTGATGACCATTATCGTGATGGCGATGGTGTTAATGCTGGCCTATCTCGGTTCAACACTCAATGAACTGACCCGCACTTTGCCACAGTATCGCAGCTCAATCATAAAACCCCTGCAGGCTCTGGAACCTTTATTACAGCGCGTGGGGATTGATGTCTCAGTTGACCAACTGGCGCATTACATTGATCCGAACTCGGCAATGACGTTGCTCACCAACTTACTGACTCAGTTATCTAATGCCATGTCGTCAATATTTTTATTGTTGCTGACGGTGTTGTTTATGCTGCTCGAAGTGCCGCAACTGCCCGGTAAACTCCAGCAAATGATGGCGCGTCCGGTTGAAGGGATGGCGGCAATACAGCGCGCGATTGACAGTGTGTCGCATTACCTGGTACTAAAAACGGCTATCAGCATCGTCACCGGACTGGTCGCCTGGGCGATGCTCGCTGCACTGGATGTTCGCTTTGCTTTTGTCTGGGGATTGCTGGCCTTTGCGCTTAATTACATACCCAATATTGGTTCAGTTCTGGCAGCGATTCCCCCTATCGCTCAGGTACTGGTGTTTAATGGTTTCTACGAGGCGTTACTTGTACTGGCGGGATATCTGCTGATTAATTTGGTCTTCGGCAATATTCTGGAGCCACGCATTATGGGGCGCGGGTTAGGACTTTCCACACTGGTGGTTTTTTTGTCATTAATTTTTTGGGGATGGTTGTTAGGTCCCGTGGGAATGCTGCTTTCTGTGCCGTTGACGATTATTGTCAAAATTGCACTTGAGCAAACGGCGGGAGGCCAAAGCATCGCCGTTCTGTTAAGCGATCTCAATAAAGAGTGACGGCCTCCGTAGAGGCCGTTGAGGTTACAGAGCTTTGAGGATTGCATCCACGCTGGCTTTGGCGTCACCAAACAGCATGTGGGTGTTCTCCTTGAAGAACAGCGGGTTTTGCACGCCAGCATAGCCGGTGTTCATCGAGCGTTTAAAGACAATCACGTTCTGCGCTTTCCACACTTCCAGCACAGGCATACCAGCAATCGGGCTCTTCGGATCGTCCTGTGCCGCCGGGTTAACCGTATCGTTGGCACCAATCACCAGTACGGTATCGGTATCAGCGAAGTCATCGTTGATTTCGTCCATTTCCAGCACGATGTCATACGGTACTTTCGCTTCCGCCAGCAACACGTTCATATGCCCAGGCAAACGGCCCGCAACCGGGTGAATCCCGAAGCGCACGTTGATACCGCGCGCACGCAGTTTCTCGGTGATTTCTGCGACCGGATACTGTGCCTGCGCTACCGCCATGCCGTACCCTGGAGTAATGATTACTGAATGCGAGTTTTTCAGCAGCTCCGCCGTCTCTTCTGCGGTGATTTCGCGGTGCTCGCCCACTTCCTGATCATCGCCGGTAGAGGAACCATCAGTGCCGAAACCGCCCGCAATAACGCTGATAAAGGAACGGTTCATCGCCTTACACATAATGTAAGAAAGGATGGCACCAGAAGAACCGACCAGCGCACCGGTCACAATCAGCAGGTCATTACTGAGCATAAAGCCCGCCGCTGCCGCCGCCCAACCAGAGTAGGAGTTCAGCATCGACACCACCACTGGCATATCTGCACCACCGATGGAAGCCACCAAATGCCAACCGAAGACCAGCGCTATAGCGGTCATTATCAGCAATGCCAGCACCTGCAAGCCAACACTATCGGTACGAACAAACACCATCAACAGCAGGAAGGAAACGACCAATGCAGCCAGATTCATTTTATGGCGGTTTGGCAGCATCAACGGTTTAGACGAAATCTTTCCGCACAGCTTACCGAACGCCACAACCGAACCGGTAAAGGTTACCGCACCAATAAAGATGCCAAGGAACACTTCCGTCAGGTGAATATTGGCCAGAATCGGTGCCATTCCCGCGTCATGATGCAGATAGCTGTTAAAGCCAACCAGCACCGCCGCCAGCCCCACGAAGCTATGCAGGATCGCCACCAGTTCCGGCATTTCGGTCATTTCGACTTTCTTCGCCAGACGGATACCAATCGCGCCACCAATGACCATCGCAACCAGGATCCAGCCAACATTGCCAGTATCCGGCCCGAAGATAGTTGCAATTAACGCAATCGCCATCCCGGCAATACCGAGGTTGTTACCACGGCGAGACGTTTCATGTTTAGAAAGCCCGGCCAGACTGAAGATAAACAGGATCGCGGCAACAATGTATGCAGCTGTAACTAATCCTCCAGACATATGTTACCCCTTAGTTTTTGCGAAACATTTTCAGCATGCGCTGAGTCACGGTAAAGCCACCGAAAATATTAATGCTGGCGATAAGCACCGCGATAAAACTAAGGAAGCTAACCCAGCCGCCCTGGCCAATCTGCAATAGAGCTCCGACAACAATAATCCCTGAAATCGCGTTAGTAACCGACATCAGCGGCGTATGCAACGCGTGGGAGACATTCCACACCACGTAATAACCTACCACGCAGGCCAGCGCGAAAACGGTAAAGTGCCCGAGGAATTCTTTCGGTGCTACGCTTGCCAACCAGCCGAAAAGGATGATTGCCAGCGCCATCAGCGCATATTTACGCCACGGTGAGCAGGCGCATTTTTCTTCGGTTTTAACATCAGGTGCCGCTTTCTGTGCTGCCTGCGGTTGGACTGAAACCTGAATCGGCGGCGCCGGCCAGGTAATTTCGCCAGAACGGATCACGGTCACGCCGCGAATCACCACATCATCAAAATCAACTGTGATATTGCCGTCTTTCTCTTTGCACAACAGTTTCAGCAGATTGACAAGGTTGGTGCCGTAAAGCTGTGAGGATTGCGTCGGCAGGCGACCAGGAAGATCGGTGTAGCCAATCACTTTGACGCCATTCTCCGTGGTGAAGATTTCACCCGGCACGGTGTATTCACAGTTACCACCGTTTTGGGCTGCCAGGTCGACAATCACACTACCCGACTTCATAGAATCAACCATTTCACGGGTAATCAGTTTCGGTGCTGGTTTGCCTGGAATAAGCGCAGTGGTCACAATGATATCGACCTCTTTTGCCTGGGCGGCAAAGAGTTCCATTTCTGCTTTGATGAACGCTTCCGACATCACTTTGGCGTAACCATCGCCACTACCTGCTTCCTCTTTAAAATCCAGCTCGAGGAACTCCGCGCCCATACTTTGAACTTGTTCTTTCACTTCCGGGCGAGTATCAAATGCACGCACAATTGCGCCGAGGCTGTTTGCTGCGCCAATGGCGGCCAGACCAGCAACACCCGCACCAATCACCATCACTTTTGCGGGCGGCACTTTACCTGCTGCGGTTATTTGCCCGGTAAAGAAACGCCCAAACTCATGAGCCGCTTCAACAATGGCGCGATAGCCGGCGATATTCGCCATCGAACTTAATGCATCAAGCGATTGCGCGCGAGAAATGCGTGGTACAGAGTCCATCGCCATCACCGTCACGTTACGCTCCGCGAGTTTTTGCATTAACTCCGGATTCTGCGCGGGCCAGATGAAGCTCACCAGCGTGGTTCCCGGATTGAGTAACGCAATTTCATCATCTAACGGCGCATTGACCTTCAGAATGATCTCTGACTGCCAGACGTTATTCCCTTCTACAATTTCGGCGCCCGCTTGCACAAACGCTTTATCGTCAAAACTAGCCAGTTGACCTGCGCCGCTCTCTACCGCGACGGTAAAACCTAGTTTCAGCAACTGCTCCACTGTTTTTGGCGTTGCTGCAACACGGGTTTCATTGGTTAACCGTTCTCTTGGTATGCCAATTCGCATGATATTCCCTTCCATCGGTTCTATTGATGATGGTTTGCCTGTGTTTTTGATACACAAGCCGCTCATGTACGAGCTAAATGTTACTCCGTTAAAATAAATTAGTAACAAACGCCTATAACGTACTGAAAATAATGCCTGTGATCTAGCGTCAAAAATCAGTATTTCGGCGTGAACTCGCAAAATATTAACGATTCAGCCTTGATAGCGGGATAAACACCATAGAACACAGGATAATGGGCGATAATTGTCTTTGATAATCAGGTAAAACATGAGATATCACCGACGCCAGCCACCGGTTAACATTAAATTAACTTATACAATTCAGCCAGTTCAGTCATTCTTCTGTTATTGTGGCTATTTTTTAAGCACGGACGCTCATTCGAGCAGATTTAAAATCAAATCAAGAAGTCTGATATGAAAAAATCACGCAGACAGTTACACACTTTAAATGCAATAATCAGCCACGTTTCTCGTTAATAACAATACCAGTACCTGGTTTGCGCAAGGCGAAGGATTATTTTTATGAAGCTTAAGAACACCCTCCTGGCGTCGGCACTGCTTTCTGCTACGGCATTTTCCGTTAACGCAGCAACAGAACTGACACCGGAGCAAGCGGCAGCGGTTAAACCTTTTGACCGTGTAGTGGTTACCGGTCGTTTTAATGCCATTGGCGAAGCGGTTAAAGCCGTTTCCCGTCGCGCTGATAAAGAAGGCGCCGCCTCTTTTTATGTTGTCGACACTTCAGATTTCGGTAACAGCGGTAACTGGCGTGTAGTTGCCGATCTTTATAAAGCCGATGCTGAAAAAGCAGAAGCTGATAAGAATCGCGTTTTTAATGGCGTTATTGAACTGCCTAAAGACCAGGCTGTTTTGATCGAACCGTATGACACCGTTACCGTCCAGGGCTTCTTCCGCAGCCAACCGGAAGTGAACGATGCCATCACCAAAGCAGCAAAAGCGAAAGGTGCCTACTCTTACTACATCGTTCGCCAGATAGATGCCAACCAGGGCGGCAACCAGCGTATTACTGCGTTCATCTACAAACAAGATGCTAAAAAACGCATCGTCCAGAGCCCGGATGTGATCCCTGCGGATTCTGATGCTGGTCGCGCGGCACTGGCCGCAGGTGGCGAAGCCGCGAAGAAAGTTGAAATCCCGGGCGTTGCCACCACTGCATCACCAAGTGCTGAAGTTGGTCGTTTCTTTGAAACTCAGTCCTCAAAAGGCGGACGTTACACTGTCACGCTTCCTGACGGCACCAAAGTAGAAGAATTAAACAAAGCGACCGCAGCAATGATGGTCCCGTTCGATAGCATTAAGTTCTCGGGTAACTACGGCAACATGACCGAAGTCTCCTACCAGGTTGCTAAACGTGCCGCGAAGAAAGGTGCTAAGTATTACCACATTACCCGCCAGTGGCAGGAACGTGGTAACAACCTGACCATCAGTGCAGACCTGTATAAATAAATAACTATTCAGTATCACATTAAGGCGGCTTTATGCCGCCTTTCAGATTTTTAGCTACAAATTTTCCCGCAACCATTGCATGCCGCCACTTCTCTTCGTAAAATCCCGCGCTTTAGTGGCATTCACCATTTTTATGCGTTTTGCCCTAATATTTATTCTTCTGAACACGTTTTAAATACTGGATATCGATGGAAAAGAAACTGGGACTGAGCGCACTCACCGCGCTGGTATTAAGCTCAATGCTGGGCGCGGGTGTTTTCAGTCTGCCGCAAAATATGGCGGCGGTTGCCAGCCCGGCAGCACTGCTCATCGGCTGGGGTATTACTGGCGCTGGCATCTTATTGCTGGCCTTTGCCATGCTGATCCTGACACGCATTCGTCCCGACCTTGACGGCGGTATTTTTACCTATGCACGGGAAGGATTTGGCGAGTTAATCGGCTTCTGCTCCGCATGGGGATACTGGCTATGTGCGGTTATCGCCAACGTCTCTTATTTGGTTATCGTCTTTTCCGCATTAAGTTTCTTCACCGATACGCCGGAACTACGCCTGTTTGGCGATGGTAACACCTGGCAATCGATCGTCGGTGCATCGGCATTGTTGTGGATTGTTCACTTTTTGATTCTGCGCGGCGTACAAACCGCCGCCAGCATTAACCTGGTGGCGACATTGGCAAAATTATTGCCGCTTGGTTTGTTTATTGTGCTGGCGATGATGATGTTCAAACTGGACACCTTCAAGCTCGACTTTACTGGCCTTGCGCTTGGCGTGCCGGTATGGGAACAGGTGAAAAACACCATGCTAATCACACTGTGGGTATTCATTGGTGTGGAAGGTGCGGTGGTTGTTTCTTCACGCGCGCGGAATAAACATGATGTTGGCAAAGCAACGCTTCTGGCGGTGCTTTCTGCACTGGGCGTTTATTTATTAGTCACGCTGCTTTCGCTGGGGGTGGTTGCTCGTCCTGAACTGGCTGAGATTCGTAACCCGTCTATGGCCGGTCTGATGGTGAAAATGATGGGGCCGTGGGGCGAGATTATCATCGCTGCCGGATTGATCGTTTCTGTTTGTGGCGCGTATTTAAGCTGGACCATTATGGCGGCAGAAGTCCCCTTCCTGGCAGCTACCCATAAGGCATTCCCGCGTATTTTTGCGCGCCAGAATGCACAAGCAGCGCCGTCTGCCTCGCTGTGGCTGACCAACATCTGCGTGCAAATTTGTCTGGTGCTGATTTGGCTGACCGGCTCTGATTACAACACGTTGCTGACCATCGCCTCAGAGATGATTCTGGTGCCCTATTTCCTGGTTGGCGCATTCTTGTTGAAAATCGCTACTCGTCCACTGCACAAAGCGGTAGGTGTCGGTGCCTGCATTTATGGCTTATGGTTATTATACGCTTCAGGACCAATGCACCTGTTGTTGTCCGTCGTTCTGTATGCGCCAGGGCTGCTGGTTTTCCTGTACGCGCGTAAAACGCATACACATGATAATGTACTGAATCGTCAGGAAATGGTGCTGATTGGCATGCTGTTAATTGCCGCAGTTCCGGCAACCTGGATGCTGGTGGGATAACGTTCGTCCCATCGTATGCTTGCAAAGGAGATTAACGATGGGGAAAACCCAGCCCTTGCCAATATTAATCACTGGTGGAGGCCGTCGCATCGGCCTCGCTCTCGCCTGGCATTTCATTAATCAAAAGCAACCGGTGATTGTCAGCTATCGAACGCACTATCCTGCCATTGATGGACTGGTTAATGCAGGTGCGCAGTGTATTCAGGCTGATTTTTCAACGAACGACGGCGTGATGGCGTTTGCCGATGAAGTGTTAAAAACCACTCACGGCCTGCGTGCCATTTTGCATAACGCCAGTGCGTGGATGGCAGAAAAACCAGGTACGCCACTGACTGATGTTCTGGCCTGCATGATGCAGATCCATGTTAATACCCCTTACCTGCTCAACCATGCGCTGGAAAGATTACTGCGCGGTCACGGACACGCCGCCAGCGATATCATTCACTTCACCGATTATGTGGTGGAGCGCGGAAGCGACAAACATATTGCCTATGCTGCAAGTAAAGCGGCACTGGATAATATGACCCGTTCGTTTGCCCGCAAACTGGCACCGGAAGTGAAAGTGAATTCTATTGCACCATCGCTGATCCTGTTTAACGAGCATGATGATGCCGAGTATCGCCAACAGGCGCTGAATAAATCACTGATGAAAACCGCGCCTGGTGAGAAAGAAGTTATCGATCTTGTCGATTACTTACTCACCAGTTGCTTTGTAACCGGACGCAGTTTCCCGCTTGATGGCGGCCGTCATTTGCGTTAATGCAGCTTCATCCAGCAAATAATTAGCACCCATGCGCTTAACCCCCAGCACGCAACAGAACCCACAAAAGCAGCGGGCAAGCGCATGATTCCGGTGAAATACCACAATGACGCCAGATAAACAAAATAGGGAATAATCGACCACATACTGAAAACGATTGTGGCGCGTAAAGCTTCAATGCCGCGTTCACTGACAACAATATAATGCGCGATGAGCGCAAAGGTCGGGAAAAGCGGGATCAGCCCGGCGATATAGTAATTTTTCGTTTTTGCTAATACACCAATCAACACCACCACCAGCGCACCAAGCGCGGCTTTGATTACCAGCCCCATTTTTTTACCTTAACACTTCCATAACAAGTCATCTGTAGAATACCCGATGCAACCTTGTTTAGAAACGATTGATAGTAAGTAAAATCAGCGCGGTGTATTGTGACGTTTTTATATCTGCCGTGAATAATATGAACACTATCGTATTTGTGGAAGATGACACAGAAGTCGGTTCACTGATTGCTGCGTACCTGGCAAAGCATGATATGCAGGTTACCGTGGAACCGCGCGGCGACCATGCCGAAGAGACAATTTTGCGGGAAAATCCGGATCTGGTGCTGCTCGATATCATGCTGCCTGGCAAAGACGGAATGTCCATCTGCCGCGATTTACGCGCAAAATGGTCCGGGCCGATTGTTCTGCTGACCTCTCTCGATAGCGATATGAACCACATTCTGGCGCTGGAAATGGGCGCCTGCGACTATATTCTCAAAACAACGCCCCCCGCTGTTCTGTTGGCGCGTTTACGTTTACATTTGCGCCAGAACGAACAAGCGACGCTGACCAAAGGTATTCAGGAAACGTCTCTGACACCTTACAAACCATTGCATTTCGGTACGTTAACTATCGACCCCATCAACCGCGTAGTGACACTTGCTAACCATGAGATTTCACTCTCGACGGCTGATTTTGAATTGCTATGGGAATTAGCCACCCATGCCGGACAAATTATGGACCGCGATGCGCTGCTGAAGAATTTACGCGGCGTCAGTTATGACGGGCTGGATCGTAGCGTGGATGTAGCTATTTCGCGGTTACGAAAAAAACTGCTCGATAACGCTGCCGAACCCTACCGCATTAAAACCGTGCGTAACAAAGGTTACCTTTTTGCGCCTCATGCGTGGGAATAAACGATGAAAAAACTGTTTATCCAGTTTTATCTTTTGCTGTTTGTCTGCTTTCTGGTGATGTCTCTGCTGGTTGGCCTGGTGTACAAATTTACCGCCGAACGTGCAGGCAAACAGTCGCTGGATGATTTGATGAACAGTTCGCTGTATCTGATGCGTAGCGAATTACGCGAGATCCCTCCGCACGACTGGGGAAAAACGCTGAAGGAGATGGATTTAAATCTCTCTTTCGATCTGCGCGTCGAGCCGCTGAGTAAATATCATCTCGATAATAACGCCATGCACCGATTGCGTGGCGGAGAGATTGTTGCTCTGGATGATCAGTACACTTTTTTACAGCGTATCCCGCGCAGCCACTACGTGCTTGCCGTGGGTCCCGTTCCTTATCTTTATTTCCTCCATCAAATGCGTTTGCTGGATATCGTGCTGATCGCCTTTATTGCCATCTCCCTCGCCTTTCCGGTGTTTATCTGGATGCGTCCGCACTGGAAAGACATGTTAAAACTGGAAGCGGCGGCGCAACGATTCGGCGATGGGCATCTCAATGAACGTATTCACTTTGATGATGGTTCAAGCTTTGAACGACTTGGCGTGGCGTTTAACCAGATGGCGGACAATATCAACGCGTTGATTGCCAGTAAAAAGCAGCTTATCGATGGCATTGCCCATGAACTGCGAACGCCATTAGTGCGCCTGCGTTATCGGCTGGAGATGAGCGACAACCTGAACGCCGCAGAATCCCAGGCCTTGAATCGCGATATCAGTCAACTGGAAGCCTTAATTGAAGAACTACTGACTTATGCCCGGCTCGACCGCCCACAAAATGAACTGCATCTTAGCGAACCAGACCTGCCGGTGTGGCTGTCAACACATCTGCAAGATATTCAGGCCGTGACCCCCGACAAAACGGTACGGATAAAAACGATCACGCCAGGTAATTACGCGGCACTGGATATGCGCTTAATGGAGCGCGTGCTGGATAACTTGCTCAACAACGCCCTGCGCTACTGCCATTCAACCGTTGAAACCAGCCTGCTACTGGCAGGAAACAGAGCAACATTGATTGTTGAAGATGATGGTCCGGGAATTGCGGCAGAAAATCGCGAGCATATCTTTGAACCCTTTGTTCGCCTCGATCCCAGCCGGGACCGTGCAACTGGTGGCTGTGGGCTGGGGCTGGCGATTGTCCACTCCATCGCTCTGGCAATGGGCGGTACGGTCAATTGTGACACTAGCGAACTGGGGGGCGCCCGCTTCTCGTTCAGCTGGCCACTGTGGCACAACATCCCGCAATTCACTTCTGCCTGACACCAAACGCACGGTGGTTAAGTTGTCGTCAATGTGCTATAAATAAAGTATGTTGTAACTAAAGTGGTAATTTTATGGCCCGTTACGATCTTGTTGACCGACTCAATACGACTTTTCGCCAGATGGAACAAGAACTGGCAGCGTTTGCCGCTGAACTTGAACAGCACAAGTTGCTGGTTGCCCGCGTGTTCTCGTTACCGGAGGTCAAAAAGGAGGATGAGCATAATCCGCTTAATCGCATTGAGGTTAAGCAACATCTCGGGAAAGAAGCGCAGGCGCTGGCACTACGTCATTTCCGCCATTTGTTTATTCAACAACAGTCCGAAAATCGCAGCAGCAAGGCGGCTGTTCGTCTGCCTGGAGTGTTGTGCTATCAGGTCGATAACCTTTCACAAACGGCGCTGGCAAGTCATATACAGCGCATCAATCAACTTAAAACCACTTTCGAGCATATTGTCACGGTTGAGTCAGAACTGCCTACGGCAGCACGTTTTGAATGGGTACATCGTCATTTGCCGGGGCTGATTACCCTTAATGCTTATCGCACGCTCACCGTTCTGCACGACCCCGCCACTTTACGTTTTGGCTGGGCGAATAAACATATCATTAAAAATTTGCATCGTGATGAGGTGCTGGCGCAGTTGGAAAAGAGCCTGAAATCGCCACGTAGCGTTGCACCGTGGACGCGCGAGGAGTGGCAGGGAAAACTGGAACGCGAGTATCAGGATATTGCCGCCCTGCCACAGGACGCGAAGTTAAAAATCAAACGTCCGGTGAAGGTTCAGCCAATTGCCCGTGTCTGGTACAAGGGGGATCAAAAACAAGTTCAGCACGCCTGCCCGACACCGCTTATCGCGCTGATTAATCGGGATAATGGCGCAGGCATGCCAGACGTTGGTGAGCTGTTAAATTACGATGCCGACAATGTTCAGCATCGTTTTAAACCCCAGGCGCAGCCGCTTCGTTTGATCATTCCCCGGCTGCACCTGTATGTTGCAGATTAACGCCCTGCTTTCATACTGCCGACCATCTGTTCTGGTCGTACCCAGCTATCAAACTCGGCTTCGCTAAGATAGCCCAGCGCAAGGGCGGCAGCTTTTAAGGTCAGCCCTTCTTTGTGCGCTTTTTTGGCGATCTCCGCAGCTTTGTCATAGCCAATATGGGTGTTTAGCGCGGTCACCAGCATCAGCGATTCATTGAGTAATTGGTTGATACGCTCGCGATTTGGCTCTATTCCCACCGCGCAGTGTTTGTTAAAACTTTCCATGCCATCTGCCAGCAAGCGCACCGATTGCAGGAAATTGTGGATAACCATCGGACGGAAGACGTTCAGTTCGAAGTTACCAGAAGCGCCGCCGATGTTGATTGCCACGTCATTCCCCATCACCTGGCAGCAAAGCATGGTTAATGCTTCACACTGCGTTGGGTTCACTTTTCCCGGCATGATTGAACTGCCCGGCTCGTTTTCCGGGATTGAGATTTCGCCAATGCCGCAACGCGGGCCAGAGGCCAGCCAGCGGACGTCATTGGCAATTTTCATCAGTGACGCCGCCAATCCTTTTAACGCACCGTGCGCCTGAACCAGCGCATCACAGGTCGCCAGTGCTTCAAATTTGTTCGGTGCGGTAACAAACGGCGCACAGGTAATGACCGAAAGCTCGTCCGCCACGCGACGGGCATACTCCGGATGGGTGTTCAGCCCCGTCCCTACTGCGGTCCCCCCCAGCGCCAGTTCCGCTACGTGAGGCAGGCTGTATTCGATATGTTTGAGGTTATGCTCCAGCATCGCTACCCAGCCGGAAATCTCCTGCCCTAAGGTCAGCGGCGTGGCGTCCTGCAAGTGGGTACGACCGATTTTGACGATATCGGCAAACGCACGGGATTTCTCATTCAGAGTTTGTGTCAGGGTTTTAAGCTGCGGAATGAGTTGCTTGCGCAGCGCCAGCAGCGCCGCAACGTGCATCGCCGTCGGAAAGACATCATTGGAACTCTGGCTTTTGTTCACATCGTCGTTAGGGTGAACTTTACGCTCCATCCCGCGCACGCCGCCGAGCAGTTCACTCGCCCGATTGGCCAGCACTTCGTTCATATTCATATTGCTTTGCGTGCCGGAACCGGTCTGCCAGATTGCCAGTGGAAATTCGTCGTCATGCTGTCCCGCCAGCACTTCATCTGCCGCCTGACGAATGGCGCTCGCTTTCTCTTCAGACAGCAAGCCTAAATCTTCATTAACTTTTGCCGCTGCGCGCTTGGTTAGCGCCAGCGCATGAATCAGTGAGGTGGGCATTTTCTCCGTCGAAATGCGGAAATGCTCCAGCGAGCGTTGAGTTTGTGCGCCCCACAGCTTATCTGCCGGGACATCGATCGCACCCATCGAATCTTTTTCGCTGCGTACTGTTTTCATGGCCTGCTCCTCACCTGATTAATTTTTTTCTTCTTTGCTTACGTTAAGCAACTTTTAGCTCACTCATTATTTACTATTTGATAACAAATGTTTGGTATTTCGTGCCATGTAAAAAAGCCGCCTCGAAGGGCGGCTCTGCTTATTTCACGCAGCGGCTACACTGCGTGAGTTGTATCTGCTGGAAGAAGTCATTTCCTTTATCATCCACCAGGATAAACGCAGGGAAATCTTCCACTTCGATTTTCCAGATGGCTTCCATTCCCAGTTCCGGATATTCAACACATTCCAGACTCTTAATACTCCCCTGCGCCAGCACTGCCGCAGGCCCGCCGATACTGCCGAGATAGAAACCGCCATGTTTTTTACAGGCATCCGTCACCTGCTGGCTGCGGTTACCTTTCGCCAGCATGATCATGCTGCCGCCCTGCGCTTGCAGTTGATCGACGTAAGAATCCATACGTCCGGCAGTCGTTGGGCCAAGAGAACCGGAGGCATAACCTTCCGGCGTTTTGGCCGGACCCGCGTAGTAAATTGGATGATCTTTAATGTACTGTGGCAGCCCTTCACCGTTATCCATCCGCTCTTTCAGTTTGGCATGAGCGATATCACGACCGACGATAATCGTGCCGTTAAGCGATAAGCGTGTAGAAACGGGATACTGCGACAACTGTGCGAGGATCTCTTTCATTGGACGGTTAAGGTCAACGCGTACCGCTTCGCCTTCTCCCGCTTTACGCAGTTCTTCAGGGATGTATTTGCCAGGATTATGTTCCAGTTTTTCGATCCAGATCCCCTGACGGTTAATCTTCGCTTTGATATTACGGTCAGCAGAACAAGAGACGCCCATACCAATCGGGCAGGATGCGCCGTGGCGTGGCAGGCGAATCACGCGAATGTCATGGGCGAAATATTTCCCGCCAAACTGCGCGCCCAGACCGAGATTTTGCGCTTCAATCAGCAATTCGTTTTCCAGTTCCACATCGCGGAACGCCTGACCGTGCTCGTTCCCTTCCGTTGGCAGTTCGTCATAATATTTAGCGGAAGCCAGCTTCACCGTTTTAAGGTTAGTTTCCGCAGAAGTTCCGCCAATAACGAACGCAATATGATACGGAGGACATGCCGCCGTACCCAGTGTGCGCATTTTCTCAACCAGATAATTTTTCAGTTTCCCCGGTGTCAGTAACGCTTTGGTTTCCTGATAGAGATACGTCTTGTTTGCCGAACCGCCACCTTTGGCGATACAGAGGAATTTGTACTCGTCGCCATCAACGGCATAAAGATCGATCTGCGCTGGCAGGTTGGTGCCGGTATTCACCTCTTTATACATATCCAGCGGCGCGTTTTGCGAGTAGCGCAGGTTATCTTCGATATAGGTGTTATAGACACCGCGCGCCAGCGCCGCTTCGTCACCGCCACCGGTCCATACTCGCTGCCCTTTTTTACCAACGATAATCGCGGTGCCAGTGTCCTGACAGGTTGGCAGAACGCCTTTTGCGGCGATATCGGAGTTTCGCAGGAATTGCAGTGCCACATACTTGTCGTTTTCGCTGGCTTCCGGGTCACGCAAAATATCGGCTACCTGCTGTTGATGGGCCGGACGCAGCATGAATGACGCATCATGAAACGCCTGACGCGCCAGAAGAGTTAACGCTTCTGGTGCAACTTTCAAAATCTCCTGCCCTTCAAATTCAGATACGCTGACATGTTCGCTGGTCAGCAGGTAATACTCGGTATCATCTTTTTTGAGTGGGAAAGGAGCCTGATAATGAAAGGGTTTGTTTGACATTGTTCTCTCACTTACTGCCTGGTTTGGTTATGCTTTAGGCGGGTGTTCCATTGCCCTGTTAAAAGCGAGTTACATTATCCTACACACTTTTTTAACAAAAACTGAGACTAGTACGACTTTTTGCGGCTCCAGGTTACTTCCCGTAGGATTCTTGCTTTAATAGCGGGATTAATTTCCACATTTAAACAGGGATTGATCATGCAAAAACTCATTAACTCAGTGCAAAACTATGCCTGGGGCAGCAAAACGGCGTTGACTGAACTTTATGGCATGGAAAATCCGTCCAGCCAGCCGATGGCCGAGTTGTGGATGGGCGCGCATCCAAAGAGCAGTTCACGTGTGCACGATGCCGCAGGAGATATCGTTTCACTGCGTGATGTGATTGAGAGTGATAAAGCGACTCTTTTGGGAGATGCCGTTGCCAAACGCTTTGGCGAGTTGCCTTTCCTGTTCAAAGTATTATGCGCAGCCCAGCCGCTCTCCATTCAGGTGCATCCAAACAAACGCAATTCTGAAATCGGTTTTGCCAAAGAAAATGCCGCAGGTATTCCGATGGATGCCGCCGAGCGTAACTATAAAGATCCTAATCACAAGCCTGAGCTGGTTTTCGCCCTGACCCCTTTCCTCGCGATGAACGCATTTCGTGAGTTTTCCGACATCGTCTCCCTGCTTCAGCCCGTCGCGGGCGCACATCCGGCCATTGCTCACTTTTTGCAGCAGCCCAATGCCGAACGTTTAAGCGAACTGTTTGCCAGCCTGTTAAATATGCAGGGTGAAGAGAAATCCCGCGCGCTGGCGATTTTGAAATCGGCGCTCGACAGCCAGCAGGGCGAACCGTGGCAAACGATTCGTTTAATTTCTGAATTTTACCCGGATGACAGCGGTCTGTTCTCCCCGCTGTTGCTGAATGTCGTGAAATTGAATCCTGGCGAAGCGATGTTCCTGTTCGCTGAAACACCGCACGCTTACCTGCAAGGCGTGGCACTAGAAGTGATGGCGAACTCCGATAACGTGCTGCGTGCGGGTCTGACGCCTAAATACATTGATATTCCAGAGCTGGTTGCCAACGTGAAGTTTGCAGCCAAACCGGCCAACCAGTTGTTGACCCAGCCGGTGAAACAAGGCTCAGAGCTGGACTTCCCGATTCCGGTGGATGATTTTGCCTTCTCGCTGCATGACCTTAGCGATGAAGAAACCACCATCAGCCAGCAGAGTGCCGCCATTTTGTTCTGCGTCGAGGGCGATGCAACGCTGTGTAAAGATTCTCAGCAGTTACAGCTTAAACCGGGTGAATCAGCGTTTATTGCCGCCAACGAGTCACCGGTGACGGTCATAGGCCACGGCCGTTTAGCCCGTGTTTACAACAAGCTGTAAGAGCTTACTGAAAAAATTAACATCTCTTGCTAAGCTTATTAAAGGCTTATAACACCTTCAGGCGGCCAGTCCGCCTGATTTTATTTTATGGATAATCATTATGAATAAATCGCTGGTAGCGGTAGGCGTCATTGTTGCGCTCGGCGTAGTCTGGACAGGCGGCGCATGGTACACAGGCAAGAAGATTGAAACCCATCTCGAAGACATGGTCGCGCAGGCAAACGCGCAACTCAAACTGACAGCTCCTGAATCCAACCTGGAAGTAAGTTATCAAAACTATCATCGCGGCGTATTCAGCAGCCAGTTGCAACTGGTGGTGAAACCCATTGCCGGGAAAGAAAATCCGTGGATTAAAAGCGGTCAGAGCGTCATCTTCAACGAATCGGTTGATCATGGTCCCTTCCCCCTTGCCCAGCTTAAAAAACTGAACCTGATTCCGTCGATGGCATCAATTCAAACCACGCTGGTCAATAACGAAGTAAGCAAACCACTGTTTGATATGGCAAAAGGTGAAACGCCTTTTGAGATTAACTCCCGCATTGGTTACAGCGGTGATTCCAGTTCCGATATTTCACTCAAGCCACTGAATTACGAGCAAAAGGATGAAAAGGTCGCCTTTAGCGGCGGCGAGTTCCAGTTAAATGCAGACAGAGACGGCAAAGCTATCTCCCTTTCCGGGGAGGCGCAAAGTGGTCGGGTGGATGCGGTTAATGAGTATAACCAGAAAGTACAGTTGACCTTTAATAATCTGAAAACTGACGGTTCCAGCACGCTGGCAAGTTTTGGTGAGCGCGTAGGTAACCAAAAACTGTCGCTGGAAAAAATGACCATTTCAGTGGAAGGCAAAGAACTGGCACTGCTGGAAGGCATGGAGATCAGCGGTAAATCGGATCTGGTCAATGATGGTAAAACGATCAATAGCCAACTGGATTACTCGCTAAATAGCCTGAAGGTTCAGAATCAGGATCTGGGCAGCGGCAAGCTGACCTTAAAAGTCGGCCAGATTGATGGCGAGGCCTGGCATCAGTTTAGCCAGCAATATAATGCGCAAACTCAGGCGCTGCTGGCACAGCCAGAGATTGCCAACAATCCCGAACTTTATCAGGAGAAAGTGACAGAAGTCTTCTTTAGCGCCCTGCCGCTGATGTTGAAAGGCGATCCGGTGATTACTATCGCGCCGCTAAGCTGGAAAAACAGTCAGGGTGAAAGTGCGCTGAATCTGTCGCTGTTCCTGAAAGATCCGGCAACGACTAAAGAAGCGCCGCAAACGCTGGCACAGGAAGTGGACCGCTCGGTCAAATCTCTGGATGCGAAACTGACCATTCCGGTGGATATGGCAACTGAGCTGATGACTCAGGTAGCAAAGCTGGAAGGATATCAGGAAGATCAAGCGAAAAAGCTGGCGAAACAGCAAGTTGAAGGTGCATCAGCAATGGGGCAGATGTTCCGTCTGACCACCTTGCAGGACAATACCATCACCACCAGCCTGCAATATGCTAACGGTCAGATCACGTTAAACGGACAGAAAATGTCGTTAGAAGATTTTGTTGGCATGTTTGCGATGCCAGCTCTTAACGTTCCGGCTGTACCGGCAATTCCGCAGCAGTAATTCACAGCCAAAACGCCGGAGAATTTTCACTCCGGCGTATTCGTCTGATTACAAACCAGAGATTGCCTGATGCGCTACGCTTATCAGGCCTACCTTTTCCTGCAACATCCTGAATTTATGAGCTTTTGTAGGCTGGATAAGGCGTTTACGCCGCATCCGGCATAAAAAACGCGCACTTTGTCAACAATCTGAAACGCCGGAGAATTTTCACTCCGGCTTTTTTTCTCACTTCAGCATAAAGTCATACTGGATACTCATTTTCACATCCCAGTAATTCAGGCGATCGCCCAGCGCACTGCCATCGCGCTTTTCCCGCCCTTTATCGGCAGCAAGAAAGAAATTCATCCCTTGTAGCGGCCCTTCGCTAACCCGATAGTTCACGCCACCTAAGATACCCGCGCCTTCAATCCGCACGTCTCGTTTACTGGATTCATAGCCGCGGGTCACAATCGGTGCAAATGTCAGCGTAAATTGCGGGGTTAAACGATAGTTGACGCCCAATTGCCAGGACTGCATTCCTTCGCGGTTACGATCAAGACTTAATGAAAAGGGATAGCCAATGTCGGTGTCCACCACGGCTCCATTCATCGCATGACGCAAATAACCGCCACTGCCAAATACGCTTCCCCACGGCGCGCTCCAGGTCAATTGTCCACTAACCAACGCCGTTTCATTGGGCTGGCTGGTATTACGACTTAGGCCTTCGAGTTGCGCATAAAAGCCGAGCAACTCCCCTTTCAACGTATAATTCGGGTCGAGCGGTATGCTTTTCTCGAGAATACTTTGTATCTGATTGGAAACATCTTTCTGTACCGATGCTCCCAGAGAATAGCGACTGGTATCATCATGCCAACTGGCGGCTAAAAAAGAACGTGCGCGATGTTTATCGTATTTTCCCGTCTGGCTGTTATAAACCCCTTCATCACGAATACCGGTTGTTGAATCGGTCCATAAAAATACTCGTGAACGCCACATTCCCCACAATTCAATATTTGGCGTTAAAGCCCAGTAACCTAATACTCCTTCGGAAACAGTCGGCAATGTCCGTTGCGAACTACCAGCAATTAACGGAATACGATAAGGTAAGCTGCCATAACTATAATCTGTTCCGAAGCGACCTAATTTAAGCAGGCTATTTTCACTGGGTTTTATTTTTACTGCCCCCAGGGCAAAGCCAAAACTTTTATCACCATCAAGATACCAGCGGGTACTCATATCAGCACGAGCACCTAATTTATAAACATAATACGCCCCGCCTTCGACACCAATAATATTAGAATAATAGCCACTATTAAAATCAAGTAATCCTCCCTGTACCCACGCGTAAATGTCTCTTCCCGCGCCAGCACTAGGTTTATCAGCCCTGCGTAATTCATTTTTCAGTCTGATGCGTAGTCCCGCTTCATCGTCAGCCAGTTGTGCAGCGTAAGCGGTGGTAAGGCCAGAGGCAGCCGTCAGGCAAATAACGGCCATGGCCACTATTTTTCTCATAGTTGCACCTTTGATGTTCTGATTATTTTTATGGAATATTAATTAGTGATATCGCTGATTAATTGCTGCTGCATTTGTTTGCGATTATCAATTTCAACTACGATTTCTTTGAATTTTTTATCCGTGAGCGGATAAAACCAGATTATTATAAATGCCAGTAGCATAAACCCGCAGGGTACTAAGGCAATTGATGTGCGGATCCCCATAATAACTTCCGGTGTTTGCACCTGATTGGCAATATATCCGCTTAATCCCAAAATAAAGGCGGGAATTGATCCTCCTATTGCCTGGCCGCATTTGCGCGTAAATGAGAATAGCGAATAGGTAAGTCCTTCAATCCGCACACCAGTCAGGTATTCACCATATTCTACGGTATCGGCTTCCAGCGCCCACATCACCGTCATGGTAACGCCCTGACCAATTGAGGCAATGGCTAACGCAACCAGTGCCACCGGCAGCGACCAGACGGATACCCAGAAGAACAGCAGGTAACCACAAGTCCCCAGCAGCGCGCCAATCAGGAAGGTATTCTTTTTACCGATCCTGGCGACCATCCCCGGTACCAGCGGTGCCGACGCCACTGTACCGACCAGGTTCTGTACCAGCACTAACACCGTGAACAATCCTGCATCATTCAAAACGTAGCGTACGTAAAATAACGATGAGGC
The DNA here is from genome assembly GCF_004212225.1 of Escherichia sp. E14V7. Lineage (NCBI taxonomy): Bacteria > Pseudomonadati > Pseudomonadota > Gammaproteobacteria > Enterobacterales > Enterobacteriaceae > Escherichia > Escherichia sp. E14V7. The sequence goes on along the minus strand of NZ_RHJJ01000026.1, from coordinate 15,378 downwards.
ACTGACCGCGAAGGTCGAGATCAGCACACACAGCGCCCCAATGCACAACATAAACAGCGGGCGATTTCGTTTCAGCGTTTGCAGACTGATCTTCAACGAAGGCTGCGCCACAATACGCACCACATTTTCACGCGTCGATTTGAAGCAGATGAAGTAAAGCACCATTCCAGCAATCGCCAGCACAACCGTCCAGAAATGGTATACCGACACCATCTCCTCCGGGCTGGAGTTCTTAATGCTCGGTCCTATCAGAAATGCCAGGCAGACAAAGGTCAATGAAGCGGCAATCCCGCGAGCCGCGCCCAGACGGGCGCGGGATTGTGGTTGTTGGGTCATCGCGGTAGCAAGTGAACCATAAGGAATATTCACCAGGCTGTAGCAAAGCCCGAGGCCCATGTAGGTCAAATATGCATACACCACTTTGCTGCTATGGCTCCAGTCGGTCGGCACCCAGAATACCAGCACGCTGAAGATCATTAACGGCGCAGTACCGAAGAGTAAAAATGGGCGGAATTTTCCCCAGCGGGTATTCACACTGTCCACCACTCGTCCGGCGAGGACGTCGGCGAAGGCATCAAATACCCGCACCAGTAACAGCATGGTGCCCGCCGCAGCGGCACCGACGCCTGCGACGTCGGTGTAGTAACTCAACAAGAAGAGCGCCCCCATTGCGAAGGCGAAGTTATTGGCGACGTCACCGAGGCTGTAGCCGACGATGGTGCGCCAGGAGAGTTGTTGATTCATTGTTTGCCTCCCTGCTGCGGTTTTTCACCGAAATTCATGCCAGTCCAGCGTTTTTGCAGCAGGAAAGCCGCCGATTTCGGTTTGCGGTCGCGAGTGAAGATCCCTTTCTTGTTGCCACCAACGCGCATAATGCCCTGCGAGGTCGCAAAATCAGCGAAGTTCCATACCTGTTCACCGACGACGGCGCTGACGCGATCAAAGACGCGGTGATACATATCCAGCCATGCGCACTGATACTCTTCACTCCACATGTCGGTGTACATCGAGTGCAGACCCGCTAACGTATCTACGCCGTATTCGGTGATGATAATCGGCTGATGCAGTTTCTCCTGCCAGGCAAGCAGTTCTTTTTCCAGTACCTTCTCTGCCGTTTCCAAATCGCCGCTTTGGACATACCAACCGTAATAACGATTCAGGCACAGCACATCAAAGAGATCGCTGATGGTATCGGTGTGAGCGTCGCAGAACATTACATTGACGCAGGTGATCGGTCGCGTCGGGTCCAGTTTACGCGTTGCCTCTGCCAGTGGTGCGAAATATTCCCGTGCACCTTGCGGGCGAGTATCCGGTTCGTTGGCAATGCTCCACATCACCACGCTGGGGTGGTTTTTGTCACGCGCAATCAGTTCTTTAATCGCCTGTAAGTGCGCCTGCTGAGTTTCCCCGTTGACTGCCTCTTCGCTGTAGAGTTCTTTTGGCTTGTTACCCGCTTCAAATCCAATGCCTAAAGAGAGGTTAAAGCCGACGGCAGCAGTTTCATCAATCACCACAATGCCATTTTCATCAGCCCAGTCGAGCATCTCTTCAGCGTAAGGGTAATGCGAGGTACGGTAAGAGTTGGCACCAATCCAGTCCATCAATGCGTGATCGTGCACCATCAGCACGTTATCGAATCCTTTACCGCGTAAATCCGCATCTTCATGGCGACCAAAACCAGTGAAGTAGAACGGTTTGTGGTTGATCAGGAACTGTTCACCCTTCACTGCCACTGACCGGATGCCGACGCGCAGCGGGTAGATATCACACTCTGTCTGGCTTTTGGCTGTGACGCACAGTTCATAGAGATAACCTTCACCCGGTTGCCAGAGGTGCGGATTCACCACTTGCAAAGTCCCGCTGGTACCTTGTCCAGTTGCAACAACCTGTTGATCTGCATCACGCAGTTCAACGCTGACATCACCATTTGCCATCACCTGCCAGTCAATAGACGCGTGGTTATAGTCTTGCGCGACATGCGTCACCACGGTGATATCGCCCACCCAGGTGTTCGGTGTGGTGTAGAGCATTACGCTGCGATGGATCCCGGCGTAGTTAAAGAAATCATGGAAGTAAGACTGCTTTTTCTTGCCGTTTTCGTCGGTAATCACCATTCCCGGCGGGATAGTCTGCCAGTTCAGTTCGTTGTTCACACAAACGGTAATACGTACACTTTTCCCGGCAATAACATACGGCGTGACATCGGCTTCAAACGGCGTATAGCCGCCCTGATGCTCCATCACTTCCTGATTATTTACCCACACTTTGCCGTAATGAGTGACCGCATCGAAACGCAGGACGATACGCTGGCCCGTCCAACCTTTCGGTATAAAGACTTCGCGCTGATACCAGACGTTGCCCACATAATTACGAATATCTGCATCGGCGAACTGATCGTTAAAACTGCCCGGCACAGCAATTGCCCGGCTTTCTTGTAACGCGCTTTCCCACCAACGCTGAGAGATTCCGCAGTTTTCCCGATCCAGGCTGAATGCCCACAGGCCGTCGAGTTTTTTGATTTCACGAGTTGGGGTTTCTACAGGACGTAACATAAGGGACTCCTCATTAAGATAAAAATACTGGTCAACCTTTAATCTGATTAGTTAACCAATTCTGTGTTGAACACAGTTATCTGTGAGAAACCCATGGAAGAGAAATGGAAATAAAAAGAACTGACACCGCGATCAAAAAACCAAAAACTGCAATACCCACAGCGTGATATGGATCGCATTAATCTTTAAAACAGCGTTGACAGAAGACACAAAATAAGCAACCGAACGCTCGTTCGACTACTTATAAAGCGATAAATTCCCATGACATATGGTTTCGACGAATGTTTTAGTGGGATTTTTCGACCAGGGGAGAACGTTTTTTGTTCAGCCGTGTTGAGACATTGAACGCGGGCCCTCTCTTAACCGGCCCGCGGAAAGTGAGGATCAGGATGCGGTCAAGATACCGCCAATCATCGCGCGCAGCCCCTGGGCAAATAACGCTTCTCGCGCCAGGTCTTCCGCTTCGATATCGGCCAGCACGCCATAGGTCAGATCCAGCAGTAAACGAGAGGTCATTGCCGTGTTAATGTCAGGGCTTATCTCGCCTTTTTGCTGGGCATCCCTCATGCGCTGGGCAATACATTCCGTGATGGTCAGATGTTTATTCTTAAGCATGGTGGCAACCTGTGGATTGCGCATCCCTTCTGCCATAATTTCGACCACCAGCGCTCGTTGTCCAAAGGCTTCATGGGTGAGAGAGACTATCGACTCGACCATATAGTCAACGAAATGGATCCCTTCAATCGGTTCCCGGAAGCGGGCCAACGCCCTCTCCTGGTCCTGGAGAATAATCGCCTGAATCAAGGCTTCTTTCGAAATGAAGTGGTGATAAAGCGTCCCGGGACTGATAGCGCAGGATTTACAGATGGCTTTCATTGAGGCACTGTGAAATCCATTTTCTGAAAAAATCTCTCTGGCAGCATTGAGGATCCGGGTCCGTGTCGGTTGTGCTTCAGTTTGCATGTTATCCATCGTTAAACCAATATAGTTAGCATGAATAACTAGTTTACCGCGTTGTCCGGTGAGCGCCTATCATTGCAGTTGAATTGTGCGAAGGTACACCCGTTTCGTTTACTATTTGCACGATAATTGGTCAACCAGCAAGCGGAATTTGGCTACCAGTTGTCTGGCAGAGGTTTTTCCCTACTCTACAAGCGGTGTCGGTAAACAACACTCACTCGGTTGTTTACCGACCTGTTAGCGTATTAATTCAGTTCCTGTACCCCACCGCCGGAGACGGTGAGTATTTGCCCGCTTATCCAGCTGGCAGCTGGTGAACAGAGGAATAGCGCCGCGTTGGCAATATCTTGCGGTTGGCCCAGACGCCTGATTGGCGTGTGCTGCAACATTTTCTGTTCAATTTCTGGTGTAATAACGGATTTCAGGGCATCAGTTAATATTGCCCCAGGCGCTATGCCATTCACCCGAATATTTTTTTCACCCAGGTCAAACGCCATATTCCTGACCAGATGGCTGGCCGCAGCTTTAGATGACGCATAGGAGGTCATGTTTTTATTTTTATTTTCTGCCGCCATAGATGTGATGGTCAAAATAACGCCTCCGCCATTTTTTTCCATTTCAGGCGCTATGAGTTGTGACAGATGAAAAAAAGAAAACACATTCAGCTCATAAGCGCGGCGGAAATCCGCCATTGGCATATCAAACGGTTTAGGACCACCACCACCAGCATTGTTAACCAGAATATCAACTTTGCCCAGCTTACTGATGGCAAAGCCTGCCAGAGCAGATAACTCCTGTTCGGAAGTAATATCACAGCGCCAGGCAAATGCCTGCCCACCCAACTGTTGAATTTCATCTACAACATGATTAGCTGCATCGGCGTTAATATCACTGACCACCACAGATGCGCCAGCTGTCGCGAATGTAATGGCGATTTCTTTACCAATACCTGCACCCGCACCTGTGATGATGGCGCATTTTCCGTCGAGTCTCAGGTTGTCAGAATTAAACACATAAACCTCCTGTGAACTTCAGTAAAAATAAAAGGCACCGCCTGTGTGCCACATTTTTTATCATTAACTTTGAGGAAAGGACACTACCAGGTATAGCAGATAAAGAGAGGATTATTTCGCCGCAATGAGCCGGGCAGGAATAATAAGATTACGTGAATGCGTCTCTTCATGAGTGATTTTTTGCATCATGCGATCCGCAAGTGTCGTACCAAGTTCCCGCGCAGGCGTGCTGGCCCAGGTAACGGGTATATCATCAAGTGCAGTTGGCGTCGCATCGGTAAATGCCGCCAGTGAAACCTGTTGTTCAAAGTAACGATCGACGCCACTTTCCCCGCTTTGCCGCCCTGCTTTCAGCAAACCAAACCATGCCCCCATCGCAATAGTTTCGTTGTAACAAACCACGGCGCTGATGGTCGGGTTATGGCGCAAAAGCGCCGTAATGGCTTCCGCAGCTTGCTTCTGACTCGAGGCACACTCCAGTACCCAATCACTGTGAAACGGCAGGCTGAATTTTAATAGTGTCGCGCAATAGCCACCCACTCGTTCCGCACGGGTTAAAGAGGAACTTTGCCCTCCCAGCCAGGCAATACGCTGGTGTCCATTGCGAATGAGATGCTCCGTCAATAACTGCGCTGCCTGCATGTTATCCGGGCGAACAGTATCAACATCATCAAGATAACTGGCTCGTGAAGCGAAAATCACCGGGATACCTTTTTCTTCTGCCATGCGCCGCAGGTCATCACTGCTCCCTGCCGCACCGGCAATGACGACGCCATCGACGCCCTGGTTCAGTAGCAGTGAAAAGCGCTGGGTCAGTTGCTCACCGTCTTTACCGCCGTGGAGCAAAAAAACCATTCGCCCCTGCGCTTCCAGTGCCTCCGTCAGCCCGGCTGTTAATTCAGCGTAAAACGGCGCAGACAAGTCACGCACAATTAAGCCAACCACACCACTCTGCCCGCCGCGTAGTGCCGACGCCTGGCGATTGCGCACAAACCCCAGTTCTTCAATGGCGGCGTTAACACGTTCTCCTGTGGCGGTAGAGATTCGCCCTTTGCCACTAAGCACCAGCGAAACGGTACTGACCGACACGCCCGCAGCGAGCGCAACATCATGAATGGTGATTTTTTTGGCGGTAGCCATGCAGATGACCTACTCCCTGATTATGTGACAGATAAAACGTTTTACCTTTTATTTATCTTATACCCGCTATTATCGTTGCGTAATGTGATTTATGCCTCACTAAAATTTGATAAAACGTTTTATCTTCTCGCGCAATTTATTGAATCCAGATTGTTCTCTACGAGGAGTCGTTTTATGACGGCGAAAGCAGCACCGAAAGTCACGCTGTGGGAATTCTTCCAGCAGTTAGGCAAAACCTTTATGTTACCTGTCGCATTACTGTCGTTCTGCGGCATTATGTTGGGGATTGGCAGTTCCCTTAGTAGCCACGATGTCATCACACTGATCCCGGCATTGGGTAACCCTGTGTTGCAGGCCATCTTTACCTGGATGAGCAAGGTTGGTTCGTTCGCGTTTAGTTTCCTGCCAGTAATGTTCTGTATCGCCATCCCGCTGGGTCTGGCGCGCGAAAACAAAGGCGTCGCGGCGTTCGCTGGTTTTGTTGGTTACGCAGTGATGAACCTGGCGGTGAACTTCTGGTTGACCAATAAAGGCATTCTGCCGACCACCGATGCTGCCGTGCTGAAAGCCAATAACATCCAAAGCATTCTTGGGATCCAGTCGATCGACACCGGGATCCTCGGTGCGGTGATCGCCGGTATTATCGTCTGGATGCTGCATGAACGTTTCCATAATATCCGCCTGCCAGATGCGCTGGCGTTTTTCGGCGGTACGCGCTTCGTACCAATCATCTCCTCGCTGGTGATGGGCCTTGTCGGTCTGGTGATTCCATTGGTCTGGCCGATCTTCGCCCTGGGCATTAGCGGCTTAGGCCATATGATTAACAGCGCGGGTGATTTCGGACCTATGCTGTTTGGTACCGGTGAACGTCTGCTGCTGCCGTTTGGTCTGCATCACATTCTGGTGGCATTAATTCGCTTTACTGACGCAGGCGGCACGCAGGAAGTCTGCGGTCAAACCGTCAGCGGCGCACTAACCATCTTCCAGGCGCAATTGAGTTGCCCGACCACTCACGGTTTCTCTGAAAGCGCCACGCGCTTCCTCTCGCAGGGCAAAATGCCTGCATTCCTCGGTGGTCTGCCAGGTGCAGCGTTAGCGATGTATCACTGTGCGCGCCCGGAAAATCGCCATAAAATTAAAGGCCTGCTGATTTCTGGCCTGATCGCCTGTGTCGTTGGCGGCACTACCGAACCGCTGGAATTCCTGTTCCTGTTCGTAGCGCCAGTTCTGTACGTCATCCACGCGCTGTTAACCGGCCTCGGCTTCACCGTCATGTCTGTGCTCGGTGTCACCATCGGTAATACCGACGGCAATATCATCGACTTTGTGGTGTTCGGTATTCTGCATGGCCTGTCAACCAAGTGGTACATGGTGCCAGTGGTGGCGGCAATCTGGTTTGTTGTTTACTACGTTATCTTCCGTTTCGCTATTACCCGCTTCAATTTGAAAACCCCTGGCCGCGATAGCGAAATTGCCAGCTCAATCGAAAAAGCCGTTGCCGGTACGCCGGGTAAATCAGGTTACAACGTTCCGGCAATCCTCGAAGCCTTAGGCGGTGCCGACAATATTGTCAGCCTCGATAACTGCATTACTCGTCTGCGTTTGTCAGTGAAAGATATGTCCCTTGTTAATGTGCAGGCACTGAAGGACAATCGGGCAATTGGCGTAGTACAACTTAATCAACATAACCTGCAGGTTGTTATCGGGCCGCAAGTTCAGTCAGTCAAAGATGAAATGGCCGGTCTGATGCGTACTGTTCAGGCATAAGGATAAGATATGTTCGATTTTTCGAAGGTCGTGGATCGTCATGGCACATGGTGCACTCAGTGGGATTATGTCGCTGACCGTTTCGGCACTGCGGACCTGTTACCGTTCACGATTTCAGACATGGATTTTGCCACCGCTCCCTGCATTATCGAGGCGCTGAACCAGCGCCTGATGCACGGCGTGTTTGGCTACAGTCGCTGGAAAAACGATGAATTTCTCGCGGCTATCGCCCACTGGTTTTCCACACAGCATTACACCGCCATTGAAACGCAGTCGGTGGTATATGGCCCTTCCGTTATCTATATGGTGTCGGAACTGATTCGTCAGTGGTCCGCTGTCGGTGAAGGTGTGGTGATCCATACCCCGGCCTACGACGCATTTTACAAAGCCATTGAAGGTAATCAGCGCACTGTGATGCCCGTTGCTTTAGAGAAGCGGGTTGATGGCTGGTTTTGCGATATGGGCAAACTGGAAGCCGTGTTGGCGAAACCGGAGTGTAAAATTATGCTCCTGTGTAGCCCTCAGAATCCTACCGGTAAAGTCTGGACTTGCGATGAACTGGAAACAATGGCTGACCTGTGCGAACGCTATGGTGTGCGCGTTATCTCCGATGAAATCCATATGGATATGGTATGGGGTGAGCAACCGCATATTCCCTGGAGCAATGTAGCTCGCGGCGACTGGGCGCTACTAACTTCTGGTTCGAAAAGTTTCAATATTCCGGCTCTGACCGGGGCTTACGGGATTATTGAAAATAACGACAGCCGTGAAGCGTATTTATCGGCCCTGAAAAGCCGTGATGGGCTTTCCTCCCCTGCGGTACTGGCGTTAACCGCCCATATCGCCGCCTATCAGCAAGGCGCGCCATGGATTGATGCCTTACGCGTCTATCTGAAAGATAACCTGACGTATATCGCAGAGACGATGAACGCCGCGTTCCCTGAACTCAACTGGCAGATTCCCCAATCCACTTATCTCGCATGGCTTGATTTACGTCCGCTGAACATTGATGACAACGCGTTGCAAAAAGCCCTGATTGAACAAGAAAAAGTCGCAATCATGCCGGGATATACCTACGGTGAAGAAGGCCGTGGCTTTGTTCGGCTCAATGCCGGATGCCCACTTTCTAAACTGGAAAAAGGTGTCGCTGGATTAATTAACGCCATCCGAGCTGTACGCTAATTGCGATTGCGCAACGCAAATAATCGTTGCGCAATCGTAGATTTTTACCCTGCTTTGTTTTTATAATGGTGCGCACTTTTATATCCAGAAAAAGAGTGCGACCATGATTGATACCACCCTGCCATTAACTGATATCCATCGCCACCTTGATGGCAACATTCGTCCCCAGACCATCCTTGAACTTGGCCGCCAGTATAATATCTCGCTACCTGCACAATCCCTGGAAACGCTAATTCCACACGTTCAGGTCATTGCCAACGAACCCGATCTGGTGAGTTTTCTGACTAAGCTTGACTGGGGCGTTAAAGTTCTCGCCTCGCTCGACGCATGCCGTCGCGTGGCGTTTGAAAATATTGAAGATGCTGCCCGAAACGGTCTGCACTATGTCGAACTGCGTTTTTCGCCAGGTTATATGGCAATGACGCATCAGTTGCCTGTTGCGGGCGTTGTCGAAGCCGTTATTGACGGCGTACGTGAAGGTTGCCGCACCTTTGGTGTGCAGGCAAAACTTATCGGCATTATGAGCCGGACCTTTGGCGAAGCTGCCTGTCAGCAAGAGCTGGAGGCATTTTTAGCCCACCGTGATCAGATTACTGCACTGGATTTAGCCGGTGATGAACTTGGTTTTCCGGGGAGTTTGTTCCTCTCTCACTTCAACCACGCGCGTGATGCAGGCTGGCATATTACCGTCCACGCAGGCGAAGCTGCCGGGGCAGAAAGTATCTGGCAAGCCATTCGTGAACTGGGAGCTGAACGCATTGGGCATGGCGTAAAAGCCATTGAAGACCGGGCGCTGATGGATTTCCTCGCTGAGCAACAAATTGGCATAGAATCCTGCCTGACCTCCAATATTCAGACCAGTACCGTGGCATCTCTGGCGGCACATCCGCTGAAAATGTTCCTTGAGCATGGTATCTGCGCCAGTATTAACACCGACGACCCGGGTGTTCAGGGCGTCGATATCATTCACGAATATACCGTTGCCGCGCCCGCTGCAGGTTTATCTCGCGAGCAAATCCGCCAGGCGCAGATTAATGGTCTGGAAATGGCTTTCCTCAGCGCAGAGGAAAAACGCGCACTGCGAGAAAAAGTCGCAGCGAAGTAACAAAAATGGATGGTGCTAATTGCACCATCCCCTTTTCAAGCAAGGCACAAAGTCGAGCGATGTTTGGCGGATTCGATACCCAGCTCAATCAACTCCATTACCTGAATGGCCTGACTTGCTGGCACCGGGTTTTCACCGTCGCCATTCAACGCATCACGAATGGCAGCATAGTAAGCCGGATAATTCCCCGGCACGGTCAACAGCGTTTCTTCAACACGTTCCTCGCCTTCAACGTGGGTTAGTACACCGTCACGCATATCGTAGCCCCAGTCTTCCTGCGGCAGACGCTCACCATTTTTCAACCGCTCTTCCTGCGGATCGAGACCGTATTTAACATAGCTGCCACGGGAGCCATGCACGATATAACGCGCTGACTCAGCTGCCGCCAACATGGTGCCGTGTAAAATGACCCGCCGCTGTGGGTAGGACAAAATGGCGTGGAAATAATCAGTCGACTGCGCCCCCGGGCGCAACTGTGCTAAATCCACCGTCATACTGACAGGTAAGCCAAAAAGCGTAATAGCTTGATCGAGCAAATGCGGTGCCAAATCGTACCAGATACCGCTGCCAGGGCCGCCCTGTTCACGCCAGCGATCGCGCACCTGCGGCCGGAAGCGGTCAAAATGAGACTCAAAGTACGCAACTTCACCCAGCGAGCCTTCCGCGAGCAAACCTTTTAGTGTCAAAAAATCGCTATCCCAGCGACGATTATGAAACACCGACAATACGCGACCCAGACTTTTTGCTAACGCATCCAGTTCTCGAGCTTGTGACAGCGTCACGGTAAAAGGCTTGTCGACGACCACATGTTTACCCGCTTCAAGCGCCGCTTTGGCTAACGGGAAATGGGTATCATTTGGTGTGGGAATGACAATCAAGTCTATATTGGGATCATTAAAAAGATGCTTTGGTTCAGAGACAACCGTCACTGTTGGCCAGTCGGCTTTTACTTTTGTTTCGTCACTGCTGGAAATTACTGCCAGTTCTAGTCCGGGCGTGCCCGCTATCAGGGGCGCATGGAAGGTTTTGCTCGCATAACCATACCCAATCAACCCAACACGGATGTTGTCGCTCATGTCATTGCCTCTCAGAGAAGTACCATCGCTATTTGACACTATCCTTTACCCTCTCTCAACAGTTTAATAACCTGCCCGCAATAAGGGATGTTATTTAACTTAAGTCAAAGAAATGGCGAATTTTCTAATGATAAAAGCTAAATATCGCAAAAACCTCAGCAAAAATCTTGCTGGGGCAATTATTGCTAAGTAACATTTACCCCCTGAAGTTAATGGATCACTCAACATAGATGTGGGCAGTAATGAATCGTCTTATTGAATTAACAGGTTGGATCGTTCTTGTCGTTTCTGTCATTCTCCTTGGCGTGGCGAGTCACATTGACAACTACCAGCCGCCAGAACAGAGTACAACAGTACAACATAAGTAATACCTGCACTTGCAGACCAGCATGCAGCCCGTCCGGATGCATGTTTTAACTTGTCGGGTATTAAACCAGGAATTTATTATCTTGTGGTGTGTTGTCGGCGATTGGCAGGGATAGTAAAGCGCGTTACTCTTTTCATGACAGTATTTTATCCCTGAATATTTACCATCAGCACATTCTTATTATTGTTATTACATAAGCGTTCACTTTTGGTGAAGTTTTATCATTACATATAATACCTACCACTTTGGTATTAATTATTTTATGGGCCTTTTATGACTGTTCAGGACTACTTATTAAAATTTCGCAAAATCAGTTCACTCGAAAGCCTGGAAAAACTCTACGATCATCTTAATTACACACTGACCGACGATCAGGACCTTATCAACATGTATCGCGCCGCCGATCACCGCCGCGCAGAGCTGGTGTCTGGCGGGCGTTTGTTTGACCTGGGCCAGGTGCCGAAGTCCGTCTGGCATTATGTCCAATAAAGAAAGTAGCGATTGATAATAAAAACCTTATAATAACGCCCCTAAAATTAGATTTGCCTGTTTGCTGTCGCTATTCTGGAGAACCTATGACCACCACAACGCCACAACGTATTGGAGGCTGGTTGCTTGGCCCTTTGGCCTGGCTGTTAGTCGCTCTATTGAGTACGACGCTGACGCTGTTACTGTATACCGCAGCGTTATCTTCTCCTCAAACATATAAAACGATCGGCGAACAAGCACTGACAACGCAAATCTTATGGGGCGTTTCTTTTATTACCGCCATCGCCATGTGGTATTACACTTTGTGGTTGACCATCGCTTTCTTTAAACGTCGGCGTTGTGTTCCTAAACACTATATTATCTGGCTACTGATCTCCGTATTACTGGCTGTTAAAACCTTCGCTTTTTCGCCAGTTGCAGATGGCGTAGCCGTGCGCCAGTTGTTGTTTACTTTGCTGGCAACCGCATTGATAGTCCCCTATTTCAAACGCTCGTTGCGGGTCAAAGCGACGTTTGTGAATCCGTAATAACCTTACAGTTAACCTGTTGTCGCCTGCTCTGGATTAACGGATAATAGGCGGCTTTTTTATTTCAGGCCGAAAAATGACTGACTACCTGTTACTGTTTGTCGGAACTGTACTGGTCAATAACTTTGTACTGGTTAAGTTTCTGGGCCTCTGTCCGTTTATGGGCGTTTCCAAAAAGCTGGAAACTGCAATGGGGATGGGGCTGGCAACAACATTTGTGATGACGCTGGCGTCAATTTGCGCCTGGCTTATCGACACGTGGATCTTGATTCCACTCAATCTGATTTACCTGCGCACGCTAGCGTTTATTTTAGTGATCGCTGTTGTCGTGCAGTTCACCGAGATGGTAGTGCGTAAAACCAGCCCGGTGCTTTATCGTCTGCTGGGGATTTTTCTGCCGCTTATTACCACCAACTGTGCAGTGCTTGGTGTCGCGTTGCTGAATATTAATCTCGGGCATAATTTCTTGCAGTCGGCGCTGTACGGTTTTTCAGCAGCTGTCGGCTTCTCGTTGGTGATGGTGCTTTTCGCAGCCATCCGCGAGCGCCTGGCTGTGGCTGATGTCCCGGCACCTTTTCGTGGTAATGCCATTGCGCTGATTACCGCAGGTCTTATGTCTCTGGCCTTTATGGGCTTTAGTGGTTTGGTGAAGTTGTAATGAATGCTATCTGGATTGCCGTTGCCGCCATAAGCCTGCTGGGCCTGGCGTTTGGCGCCATTCTGGGTTATGCCTCCCGCCGTTTTGCGGTGGAAGACGATCCGGTCGTTGAGAAAATTGACGAAATTTTACCGCAGAGCCAGTGTGGTCAATGCGGTTATCCTGGCTGTCGCCCGTATGCGGAGGCTATCAGTTGCAACGGTGAAAAAATCAACCGCTGCGCCCCTGGTGGCGAAGCAGTAATGCTGAAAATTGCCGAGTTGCTCAACGTCGAACCGCAGCCGCTGGATGGCGAAGCGCAAGAGTTGACGCCTGCGCGTATGGTAGCGGTTATCGATGAAAATAACTGTATTGGCTGCACTAAGTGTATTCAGGCGTGTCCGGTGGACGCCATTGTCGGCGCTACCCGAGCAATGCATACCGTCATGAGCGATCTGTGCACAGGTTGTAATCTGTGTGTAGACCCATGCCCAACGCATTGCATCTCCTTACAACCGGTTGCAGAAACGCCAGACAGCTGGAAATGGGATCTGAACACCATTCCCGTGCGCATCATTCCCGTGGAACACCATGCTTAAGTTATTCTCTGCTTTCAAAAAAAATAAAATCTGGGACTTCGATGGCGGCATTCATCCACCGGAGATGAAAACTCAGTCCAACGGTACTCCCCTGCGCCAGGTTCCGCTGGCGCAGCGATTTGTTATTCCACTGAAACAGCATATTGGTGCTGAAGGCGAGCTGTGCGTTAACGTTGGTGATAAGGTACTGCGCGGACAGCCACTCACCCGTGGACGCGGCAAAATGCTACCGGTTCACGCGCCCACCTCGGGTACCGTTACGGCTATTGCGCCCCACTCTACGGCTCATCCTTCAGCTTTAGCTGAATTAAGCGTGATTATTGACGCCGATGGCGAAGATTGCTGGATCCCACGTGACGGTTGGACCGATTACCGCTCACGCACTCGGGAAGAATTAATCGAACGCATTCATCAATTTGGCGTCGCCGGACTGGGTGGTGCTGGCTTCCCTACTGGCGTTAAATTGCAGGGCGGCGGCGATAAAATCGAAACGTTGATCATTAATGCCGCAGAATGCGAGCCGTATATTACCGCCGATGACCGCCTGATGCAGGATTGCGCCGCCCAGGTCGTGGAAGGTATTCGCATTCTTGCGCATATTCTACAGCCACGCGAAATTCTGATCGGAATTGAAGATAACAAACCGCAGGCAATTTCCATGCTGCGTGCGGTGTTGGCGGATTCTCACGATATTTCTCTGCGAGTTATTCCGACCAAATATCCTTCTGGCGGCGCCAAACAGTTAACCTACATCCTGACCGGAAAGCAGGTTCCACACGGCGGTCGTTCATCAGATATCGGCGTGTTAATGCAAAACGTCGGCACGGCTTACGCAGTGAAACGTGCCGTTATTGATGGCGAGCCGATTACCGAGCGTGTCGTGACGCTGACTGGCGAAGCAATTGCACGCCCCGGCAACGTCTGGGCACGACTGGGTACGCCGGTCCGTCATTTATTGAACGATGCAGGATTCTGCCCTTCTGCCGATCAAATGGTGATTATGGGCGGCCCGCTAATGGGTTTTACCTTGCCGTGGCTGGATGTTCCGGTCGTAAAAATAACCAACTGTTTACTGGCACCGTCTGCCAATGAACTTGGCGAACCACAGGAAGAACAAAGCTGCATCCGTTGTAGCGCCTGTGCTGATGCCTGCCCTGCAGATCTCCTGCCGCAACAGTTGTACTGGTTCAGCAAAGGTCAGCAGCACGATAAAGCCACCACACATAACATTGCAGATTGTATTGAATGCGGGGCCTGTGCGTGGGTTTGCCCAAGTAATATCCCTCTTGTGCAATATTTCCGTCAGGAAAAAGCCGAGATTGCCGCCATTCGTCAGGAAGAAAAACGCGCAGCCGAAGCAAAAGCACGCTTTGAAGCTCGTCAGGCACGTCTGGAACGTGAAAAAGCCGCGCGTCTTGAACGACACAAGAACGCGGCGGTTCAACCTGCGGCCAAAGACAAAGATGCGATTGCTGCCGCACTGGCACGCGTAAAAGAAAAACAGGTCCAGGCCACACAACCTATTGTGATAAAAGCTGGCGAACGCCCGGATAACAGCGCGATTATTGCGGCCCGGGAAGCGCGTAAAGCGCAAGCCAGAGCGAAACAGGCTGAATTGCAACAGACTAACGAAGCCGCAACCGTTGCCGATCCGCGGAAAGCGGCAGTGGAAGCCGCAATTGCTCGCGCCAAAGCACGCAAGCAGGAGCAACAGCCTGCTAACGAAGAGCCGCAGGAACAGGTTGCCCCGCGTAAAGCTGCCGTCGAAGCCGCTATCGCCCGTGCTAAAGCGCGCAAGCAGGAGCAACAGCCTGCTAACGAAGAGCCGCAGGAACAGGTTGACCCGCGTAAAGCTGCAGTCGAAGCCGCTATCGCCCGTGCTAAAGCGCGCAAGCTGGAACAACAGCCTGCTAACGAAGCGCCGCAGGAACAGGTTGATACGCGTAAAGCTGCCGTCGAAGCCG
>NZ_RHJJ01000025.1:0-1645 GCF_004212225.1 Escherichia sp. E14V7 | reverse complement strand
ACCTACCTGGTTAACCTGGCCGTTCCCCTGAATAGGTGAGGCCAGCAGAAAATCGGTACTGGAGTGATTAAAGTTTACTATCGAAGAGGAAGAAGCATCTGCGGCTCCCAAATGAATAAATGGCGTATTAATCGAACCAGCAGCCTGTTCAGCCTCACCTTGCGCACCACCAATATTTAAAACGCCTGTGGCGCCAGGTGCGAGAGTAACCCAGATAAACGAATTGGCATTGATTGTTGCACCATTATTAACGGTAAGGATACCGGTAGTATTAAAAGCAACATCTGGGCTGAATCCACCAAGATAAACATATTTAGCATTCAATGTTGAATTTTTACCATCAACCAGAACCTCGCCATAACTATCACGATTTTTTGATGCACTATTGCCTGGATAAGAATATCCAATAGCTACCTGAGCTGAGGTAGTGAGTGTACCGCCATTCGTAATACGTAAATTGCCAATTCCCTGATCGCCAACAAGAGCAATGTTAGAGGAAACCGATGAGTTTTCCCCATCAATAACCATCAACCCTTTGGCATCACCATAATACTCACCAATCCTTAGTTCCTGCAGGCCACTTATCTTACTGCCTTCTAACACATATACCGTGCCGGAACCTTCATTTGTACCCAAATACAAGTTGGATGTAGAACTATTAAACTGCCAGTTGGTATGGTTGGATAAAGTGAGGGTACCTTCAGAGTTATTACCTACGGTAGCACTGGCAGTAATAAATGAAAGATTATCAATAAGTAATGAGCCATTAGAGTCTTTACCTACAGTCAAAGAAGTAAAATTATCCCATCCGGGATCGTAACCTTCAGAGGCAATGATTTTTACCTCTTCGCCATTATTAATGATAACAACGCTATTTGCATCTGTGGGTGGGGTTACGGCCAGGGATATGGGTGTAAATAATATCGTTGAAATGGCTATGGACAGGGTTGATAAAGCATGTTTTCTTAACTTCATATCACTCACTTTCATCCTTAAATTTAAATGGCGAGATGTTTCTTATTGCACTGTTTTTCTTCCTGAAGCCTTGTAAGGCGTAAGCATGCAAGTTGCTAAATAAGAATATCTGTAATATTAGATGCAATAAATTTATTAAAGTGTTAGTTGTTCGTTGTATTGATTGGTTTTAGTGGTTTGTACGTGGAGTTAATGTGGTTTTTTTATGTCGGTTAGAAAAACACATCTAATAATCCTAAAACTTATGCAAGTGAAATAAAGAAAAGGCATAAAAATCATATTAATAGATGGTTAGTGGCTTTTTTGTTCAGAAAAGTAATGCGGTTTGTGTGAATTTTATATGGGGTTTTAGCGGAAGCAGGAATTTGAGATTTTTATGAAAATTAATTTAAGGAACACCAGCGATAATTGCCATGAGCGTTATTAAACAACAGGAGAGATGTGGCTATTGTTGAGAAAAATACAAATATATTCCCTTTTTCTGTAGATTTTTCCTAACAAAGACCGTGGATCTAAAAAGAGAGCCACCTGTACGTGACAGGTGGCAAAGTGGCATTAAAAGAGATATTTCATGCCCAACATTCCCTGGGTATCACTGTAACCGTTGTCACCCAACTGCTGGGCGACGTTGCCCCACAGTTGCAGACGCGGAGTAATCTGACCTTCCACC
>NZ_RHJJ01000024.1:0-36071 GCF_004212225.1 Escherichia sp. E14V7 | reverse complement strand
ATATATGTTACCTCGCGCCCGTACCCGATAGCCGAAAGGAATAAGATGAGGGGACCGCGCCAGCGGCGATTTACCGCCGGGAGCCCGGGTTGCCAGGGTGGTGGCGATTGAGCCACCCTGGCACGTTCACCGACTTGAGCGTTCCATAGTAGCGAGGAACATAAAGTGAACGGAACAGCCTTCAATGTCACATACTCTCCCGGTTGAACGAAACGCCTGATGCGACGCTTTACGCGTCTTATCAGGCCTACATGCCATCACACCTCGTACTCCATCTCGCCATCCTTACGCAGCGGAATAATCTGCACCTTCTGCACACGATGGCTTTCCACCTGCAACGTTTTAAGCAAATAATCCCCCACCTGAACTTCTTCGCCAGGTTTTGGAATACGCTGCAAATATTCCATCAATAGCCCGGCAATGGTGTGATATTCACGTTTTTCATCCAGCGGCAGCGGCACATATTGCACCAGATCTTCCAGCGGCATATGACCATTCGCCGTCCAGGAACCGTCCGCATTCTTCTGAATATCATGGCGGGCGTCGATCTCTTCCACTTCGTTCGGTAAGTTACCGGCAATGGTTTCAGTGACGTCACTTAATGTCACAATCCCTTCCACCGAGCCAAACTCATCCACCACAAAAGCAAAGTGCGTGCGGGCATTACGGAACTGCTCCAGGGCTGGTAACAACGGCAAGGTTTCCGGGAACACCAGCGGCTGGCGAATCAACACCCGCAGGTTGAGCGGTTCGCCGCGCAGTGACTGTTGTAGCAAGTCGATAACGTGAACAACACCGAGCAAATCTTCTGCGTCATCACCGTCGGTAACGACCAGCCGCGTATGCTGATTTCGCTCCAGCAACTGGCGGATTTCTTCTTCCGGCGCGTTGAGATCGATATGCTCAATATCGTGGCGCGACGTCATAATGCTGCTGACGGTACGCTGGTTAAGATTAAGTACCCGCTCAATCATCCGCCGTTCCTGCGGATTAAAGATCTGCTGGTTACCATGATCCACCAGCATGGACGCGGTTTCGGCGTCCAGTTCCGCATCTTCTTTTTGTCCGCTTAACAGGCGCATTACCGCTTCGGTAGTCCGCTGGCGCAGCGTCTGGTTAGCGGAAAGAAAACGTCGCCGGTTAAAGATAGCCAACTGATTGAGCGCCTCGATCATCACCGAGAAACCAATGGCAGCGTACAAATAGCCCTTCGGAATGGCGAATCCGAAACCTTCCGCCACCAGGCTAAAGCCAATCATCAACAGGAAACTTAAGCAGAGTATGACGATGGTCGGATGGCTATTAACGAACTGGGTTAACGGTTTGCTGGCCATCAGCATCAGGCTGATAGCGATAACGACGGCGGCCATCATGACCAGTAAATGGTCGACCATCCCGACGGCGGTAATCACCGAGTCGAGTGAGAAGATGGCGTCCAGCACCACAATTTGCGTCACCACGCCCCAGAACTTCGCACCTTTGCGTTGTGTGGGGTTATTGCTGTCTTTCCCTTCCAGCCGTTCGTTCAGCTCCATCGTGGCTTTGAACAACAGGAAGAAACCACCAAACAGCATGATTAAGTCGCGGGCGCTAAAGGTAAACGAGCGGAAGCTGAACAGTGGTTGAGTCAGGGTGACCAGCCAGGAGATTGACGCCAGCAGTAACAGGCGCATTAACATCGCCAGCAGCAGCCCGGTAACCCGTGCGCGGTCACGCTGCTTCGGCGGTAGTTTTTCGGCGAGGATGGCAATAAAGACCAGGTTATCAATGCCGAGGACCAGTTCGATCACAATCAGCGTGATTAACCCGGCCCAGATAGACGGATCGGCAATCCATTCCATAGTAAGTACAAAACCTATTCGTTGTATGACAAATGTCACAATTCGATCATGGATAAATCAGGGCAAAAATGCAATGTTGCGGCACTATTTATCTCATATTATTTGAGGGTAATAATCTCACATTATCCCTGAATTAAAAGTGGTAATAATAAAACATTATTTAAGAAATATCGCATGTGGAGACACTGTATTAAATATTGTCAACCTAAAGAAACTCCTAAAAACCATATTGAATGACACTTAATATAATTCTTAAAAATAGCCAATTGCCGAATTGTTACCTTGCCTGCTATTCCGTTAGCTGTAACACTTCCTCCTGCATTATTGGAACGCCAATATTCAAATACCATAATGCCGCCTTATATCTGGAAAATTAATTCACGCAATAACGCTTTTTCATAAACAACCGCATGATGAAAGAGTTAGAAAATCTAAACTAAATCAGTGTATTGGTAGCTAAAAAGCCAGGGGCGGTAGCGTGTCTGGATGCCTGAAAGACCAGTCTGAATTATTCTGTCAATAGCCTGCGGATGAAATCAATTTTTTTAGGACTGATGCCAGTTAAATTTTTATTCAATTAACTGCAAGGTAAATGTGCATGGCGACATTGCTATTAATAGTGCACAGGATAATTACTCTGCCAAAGTGATAAATAAACAATGATGAAATCCAAAATGAAATTGATGCCATTATTGGTGTCAGTAACCTTGATAAGCGGTTGCACAGTACTTCCGGGCAGCAATATGTCGACGATGGGGAAAGACGTCATCAAACAGCAGGACGCTGATTTTGATCTCGACAAAATGGTGAATGTTTATCCGTTGACCCCGCGCCTGATTGACCAATTACGCCCACGACCCAACGTAGCGCGCCCCAATATGACTCTGGAAAGTGAGATCGCGAATTACCAGTATCGCGTCGGGCCGGGGGACGTTCTTAATGTCACCGTCTGGGATCACCCGGAACTCACCACGCCAGCCGGTCAGTACCGCAGCTCCAGCGACACCGGCAACTGGGTACAGCCTGACGGCACTATGTTCTACCCGTATATCGGCAAGGTTCACGTCGTGGGGAAAACGCTCGCTGAAATCCGCAGTGATATTACCGGGCGCTTAGCGACGTACATCGCTGACCCGCAGGTGGACGTTAATATCGCCGCCTTCCGCTCACAAAAGGCCTATATCTCCGGTCAGGTGAATAAATCCGGTCAACAGGCGATCACCAACGTACCACTGACCATTCTCGACGCCATCAACGCCGCAGGTGGCCTGACCGACACCGCTGACTGGCGCAACGTGGTGCTAACACACAATGGTCGTGAAGAGCGCATTTCTTTGCAGGCGCTGATGCAAAACGGCGACCTCAATCAGAACCGACTGCTTTACCCCGGCGATATTCTCTACGTGCCGCGTAATGATGATCTGAAAGTGTTTGTGATGGGTGAAGTGAAGAAACAGAGCACCCTGAAAATGGACTTTAGCGGCATGACCCTGACTGAAGCCCTGGGCAATGCTGAAGGCATCGACATGACCACCTCCAACGCCAGCGGCATCTTTGTCATTCGTCCGCTGAAAGGCGAGGGCGGGCGTAACGGCAAGATTGCCAATATCTACCAGCTGGATATGTCCGATGCCACGTCGCTGGTGATGGCGACAGAATTCCGCCTGCAACCTTATGACGTGGTGTATGTCACCACCGCCCCGGTTTCCCGCTGGAACCGTCTGATCAATCAGTTGCTGCCAACTATTAGCGGTGTCCGTTACATGACGGATACAGCCAGCGACATTCATAACTGGTAATCGTCATGTTTAACAACATCTTAGTTGTCTGTGTCGGCAATATTTGCCGTTCCCCGACGGCGGAACGCTTACTGCAACGTTATCACCCGGAGCTGAAAGTGGAGTCCGCTGGACTCGGCGCGCTGGTCGGTAAGGGCGCAGATCCTACCGCTATCAGCGTCGCCGCAGAACATCAACTGTCTCTGGAAGGTCACTGTGCACGGCAAATCAGCCGCCGCCTGTGTCGCAACTATGACCTGATTTTGACCATGGAAAAGCGCCATATCGAACGCTTATGCGAGATGGCACCTGAGATGCGCGGCAAAGTGATGCTGTTTGGTCACTGGGATAACGAATGTGAAATCCCCGATCCGTATCGCAAAAGCCGGGAAACGTTTGCAGCGGTGTACACATTACTTGAACGGTCTGCCCGCCAGTGGGCGCAGGCATTGAACGCAGAGCAGGTATAAGAATGACAGAAAAAGTAAAACAACATGCCGCTCCGGTAACGGGCAGTGATGAAATCGATATTGGTCGCCTGGTCGGCACCGTCATTGAAGCGCGCTGGTGGGTGATTGGCATCACCGCCGTATTCGCCCTCTGTGCTGTGGTTTACACCTTCTTCGCCACGCCGATATACAGTGCCGACGCACTGGTACAAATCGAGCAAAGCAGCGGCAATTCGCTGGTGCAGGATATCGGCTCGGCGTTAGCCAACAAACCGCCTGCATCTGACGCCGAGATCCAGTTGATTCGTTCGCGTCTGGTGCTTGGTAAAACGGTGGACGATCTCGACCTCGATATTGCGGTTAGCAAAAACACGTTCCCGATTTTCGGTGCGGGCTGGGATCGCCTGATGGGACGTCAGAACGAGACGGTGAAAGTGACAACCTTTAACCGCCCGAAAGAGATGGCGGATCAGGTGTTTACGCTTAATGTGCTGGATGATAAAAACTACACCCTGAGCAGTGATGGCGGCTTTAGCGCCCGTGGGCAAGCGGGCCAGATGTTGAAAAAAGAAGGCGTCACGCTGATGGTTGAAGCCATTCACGCCAGCCCGGGCAGTGAGTTTACCGTCACCAAATACTCCACGCTGGGGATGATCAACCAACTGCAAAACAGCCTGACGGTAACGGAGAACGGCAAAGACGCAGGCGTACTGAGCCTGACTTATACCGGTGAAGATCGCGAACAGATCCGCGACATTCTTAACAGCATCGCCCGTAACTATCAGGAACAAAATATTGAGCGCAAATCGGCGGAAGCGTCGAAAAGCCTCGCCTTCCTCGCGCAACAGTTACCAGAAGTACGCAGCCGCCTTGATGTCGCCGAAAACAAACTGAATGCCTTCCGTCAGGATAAAGATTCTGTTGATCTGCCGCTGGAAGCAAAAGCGGTGCTCGATTCGATGGTGAACATCGACGCGCAGCTGAACGAACTGACCTTTAAAGAGGCGGAAATCTCCAAGCTGTTCACCAAAGTTCATCCGGCGTACCGCACGCTGCTGGAGAAACGTCAGGCGCTGGAAGACGAAAAAGCCAAACTTAATGGTCGCGTAACGGCGATGCCGAAAACTCAGCAGGAAATTGTGCGCCTGACCCGCGATGTCGAGTCTGGTCAGCAGGTGTATATGCAACTGCTGAATAAAGAGCAGGAGCTGAAAATCACCGAAGCCAGCACCGTCGGCGATGTGCGCATTGTTGACCCGGCAATCACCCAGCCTGGTGTGCTGAAACCGAAGAAAGGGCTGATTATCCTCGGCGCGATTATCCTTGGCCTGATGCTCTCTATCGTGGGTGTACTGCTGCGCTCGTTGTTTAATCGCGGCATCGAAAGCCCGCAGGTGCTGGAAGAACACGGTATTAGCGTCTATGCCAGCATCCCGCTGTCGGAATGGCAGAAAGCGCGCGATAGCGTCAAAACCATCAAAGGGGTTAAACGCTATAAGCAGAGTCAGCTACTGGCGGTAGGGAATCCAACCGATCTGGCGATTGAAGCCATCCGCAGTCTGCGTACCAGTTTGCACTTCGCGATGATGCAGGCACAGAACAATGTGTTGATGATGACCGGGGTTAGCCCGTCAATCGGTAAAACCTTTGTCTGCGCCAACCTGGCGGCGGTGATCAGCCAGACCAATAAACGGGTGTTGTTGATCGACTGTGATATGCGCAAAGGCTACACCCATGAGCTGTTGGGCACCAATAACGTCAATGGCCTGTCGGAAATTCTGATTGGTCAGGGCGATATTACTACCGCAGCTAAACCGACCTCTATTGCCAAATTTGACCTGATCCCGCGCGGTCAGGTGCCGCCAAATCCTTCTGAACTGTTGATGAGCGAACGCTTTGCCGAATTGGTGAACTGGGCGAGTAAAAATTACGACCTGGTGTTGATTGATACGCCGCCGATTCTGGCAGTGACCGATGCAGCAATTGTCGGGCGTCACGCTGGAACCACGTTAATGGTGGCGCGTTATGCGGTCAACACATTGAAAGAAGTGGAAACCAGTCTGAGCCGCTTTGAGCAAAACGGTATTCCGGTGAAAGGGGTGATTCTGAACTCCATCTTCCGCCGCGCCAGCGCGTATCAGGATTATGGCTATTACGAATACGAATATAAGTCGGATGCGAAATAACGACGCCTGCATTCGCACCGCCCCGTAGGCCGGATAAGGCGTTCACGCCGCATCCGGCAAGCAAACCAGCTCATAAGCCGGGAGAACAACCTATGAAAGATAATCCGCTGATCTCAATCTATATGCCAACCTGGAACCGCCAACAACTGGCGATTCGGGCGATAAAATCGGTCCTGCGGCAGGACTACAACAACTGGGAGATGATCATCGTCGATGATTGCTCCACCTCCTGGGAACAGCTGCAACAATACGTCACCGCCCTCAACGATCCGCGTATCACTTACATTCACAACGACATTAACAGCGGGGCGTGCGCGGTACGTAACCAGGCGATTATGCTGGCGCAAGGGGAATACATCACCGGGATCGATGATGATGATGAATGGACACCCAACCGTCTGAGCGTCTTCCTCGCCCATAAACAGCAACTGGTCACTCACGCCTTTTTGTACGCTAACGACTACGTTTGCCAGGGCGAAGTCTATTCCCAACCGGCAAGTTTGCCGCTGTATCCCAAATCGCCGTATTCACGCCGCCTGTTCTACAAACGCAATATCATTGGCAACCAGGTCTTTACCTGGGCATGGCGTTTCAAAGAGTGCTTGTTCGATACCGAACTGAAAGCAGCACAGGATTACGACATCTTCCTGCGGATGGTGGTGGAGTACGGCGAACCGTGGAAAGTGGAAGAGGCGACGCAGATCCTGCATATCAATCACGGCGAAATGCAGATCACCTCGTCACCGAAAAAATTCTCCGGGTACTTCCACTTTTACCGCAAGCACAAAGACAAATTCGACCGTGCCAGCAAAAAATATCAGCTGTTTACCCTCTACCAGATCCGCAATAAACGTATGACCTGGCGCACCTTGTTGACGCTGCTGTCGGTGCGTAACGGCAAACGTCTGGCTGATGGTATTCGGGGGCGCTAAAGATGCTGGAAGATCTGCGCACCAACAGCTGGAGTTTACGCCCGTGCTGCATGGTTCTTGCCTATCGCGTCGCTCATTTTTGTTCAGTGTGGCGCAAAAAGAACGTTCTCAACAATCTGTGGGCGGCTCCGCTGCTGGTGCTGTATCGCATTATCACCGAATGCTTTTTCGGTTATGAAATCCAGGCCGCCGCAACCATTGGTCGCCGTTTCACTATCCATCACGGTTACGCCGTAGTGATCAATAAAAACGTGGTAGCGGGGGATGATTTCACCATTCGCCACGGCGTCACTATCGGCAATCGTGGTGCCGATAACATGGCATGTCCACACATTGGCAACGGCGTCGAACTCGGTGCCAACGTCATTATTCTTGGTGATATCACGCTTGGTAACAACGTCACCGTGGGCGCGGGCAGCGTGGTGCTCGACTCTGTCCCGGATAACGCGCTGGTGGTGGGAGAAAAAGCGCGAGTGAAGGTAATTAAATGAATATTCTGCAATTTAATGTGCGACTGGCGGAAGGCGGGGCGGCAGGTGTGGCGTTAGATCTCCACCAGCGCGCGCTGCAACAGGGGCTGGCGTCACATTTTGTCTACGGCTACGGCAAAGGCGGCAAAGAGAGCGTCAGCCATCAGAATTATCCGCAGGTAATCAAGCATACGCCGCGGATGACCGCGATGGCGAACATTGCCCTGTTTCGTCTGTTTAATCGCGATCTGTTTGGCAATTTCAATGAGTTATATCGCACCATTACTCGCACAGCGGGTCCGGTGGTCCTTCATTTTCATGTGCTGCACAGCTACTGGCTAAATCTTAAGAGCGTGGTGCGCTTTTGCGAAAAGGTGAAAAACCATAAACCGGACGTCACGCTGGTCTGGACGCTGCACGATCACTGGAGTGTAACCGGGCGCTGCGCCTTTACCGACGGTTGTGAAGGCTGGAAAACGGGCTGCCAGAAATGCCCGACCTTAAATAATTATCCGCCGGTAAAGATTGATCGGGCGCACCAGCTGGTGGCGGGCAAACGCCAGTTATTCCGTGAGATGCTGGCGCTGGGCTGTCAGTTTATTTCCCCCAGCCAGCATGTGGCTGATGCTTTCAATAGTCTGTACGGGCCAGGGCGTTGCCGGATTATCAATAATGGCATTGATATGGCAACCGAAGCGATTCTGGCGGATCTGCCTCCGGTGCGCGAAACCCAGGGCAAGCCGAAAATCGCGGTGGTGGCGCATGATCTGCGTTACGACGGCAAAACTAACCAGCAACTGGTACGCGAGATGATGGCGCTGGGCGACAAAATCGAACTGCATACCTTTGGTAAGTTCTCGCCGTTCACCGCTGGCAACGTGGTTAATCACGGCTTTGAAACTGACAAGCGCAAGTTGATGAGCGCGCTCAATCAGATGGATGCGCTGGTATTCAGTTCTCGCGTCGATAACTACCCGCTGATTTTGTGTGAGGCGCTATCGATTGGTGTGCCGGTGATCGCCACCCATAGCGATGCGGCGCGGGAAGTGCTGCAAAAATCCGGTGGTAAAACCGTCAGCGAAGAAGATGTGCTGCAACTGGTCCAGTTAAGCAAACCGGAAATCGCGCAGGCGATATTTGGTACCACGCTGGCTGAGTTCAGCAAACGCAGCCGTGCCGCCTACAGTGGACAACAGATGCTGGAGGAGTATGTCAACTTCTATCAGAATCTGTAGCTACCTGCTGCTGCCGCTGATCTACCTGCTGGTTAACGTCAAAATCGCCCAGCTTGGCGAAAGTTTCCCTATTACCATCGTCACTTTTTTACCTGTCTTGTTACTGCTGTTTTTAGAACGCATCAGCGTTAAAAAATTGATGATTGCCTTAGGGATTGGCGCGGGACTCACGGCGTTTAACTACCTGTTTGGTCAGTCGTTGGATGCCAGTAAATACGTCACTTCAACCATGCTGTTTGTCTATATCGTGATCATTATTGGCATGGTGTGGAGTATTCGTTTTAAAACAATTTCGCCACACAACCATCGCAAGATATTACGTTTCTTTTATCTGGTGGTCGGGCTGGTGGTGGCGCTGGCGGCAGTGGAGATGGCGCAAATTATCCTCACCGGTGGCAGCAGTATTATGGAGTCGATTTCGAAATATCTGATTTACAGCAACAGCTATGTACTGAATTTCATTAAATTCGGCGGTAAGCGTACGACAGCACTTTATTTCGAACCGGCATTTTTCGCTCTGGCATTAATCTCAATTTGGCTCAGCATCAAACAGTTTGGTATCAAAACGCCTAAAACAGATGCTATGATTCTCGCAGGAATAATATTATCCGGATCGTTTTCAGGGGTTATGACCTTTATCCTGTTTTATTTGCTGGAGTGGGCGTTCCAATATCTGAATGAAGAGGCGATTAAGAAAAAGTTACCGTTAGCATTGATTTCTCTGGCTGTATTCCTGGTTGGTGTGGTAATCGCGTTTCCTTATATTTCCACCCGTCTGGGCGATTTAGGTACAGAAGGATCGTCATCATATTATCGTATTGTCGGTCCGCTGGTGATGGTCGGTTATTCTTTGACCCATATTGACGGTGTAGTCAGATTTGGCTCACTTTATGAATATGTCGCATCATTCGGAATATTTAACGGTGCGGATGTCGGAAAAACCATAGACAATGGTTTGTATCTGCTGATTATTTATTTTTCCTGGTTCGCAGTGTTTTTATCGCTGTGGTACATGGGGAAAGTGATAAAAATGATGATCAACGCTTTTGGTGATAACCGCAATTTTCGCGTGCAATTATATCTTTTTACTCCGGTGTCGCTGTTTTTTACCGGTTCGATATTTAGTCCGGAATATGCATTTTTAATCGTCTGTCCGTTTATTTTGCGAAAAGCGTTAAATATTACGAGGTAAGAATAAGAACATGTTGCTTAGCATAATCACTGTCGCGTTTCGTAACCTCGAAGGGATAGTCAAAACACATGCCTCGCTGGCGCATCTGGCGCAGGCGGAAGATATCAGCTTCGAATGGATTGTTGTCGATGGCGGTTCCAACGACGGCACCCGTGAGTATCTGGAAAATCTCAATGGTATCTATAACCTACGCTTTGTCAGCGAGCCAGATAACGGCATCTACGACGCCATGAACAAAGGCATTGCGATGGCACAAGGCAAGTTCGCGCTGTTTCTCAACTCGGGCGATATTTTTCATCAGGATGCCGCAAATTTTGTCCGTAAGTTAAAAATGCAAAAAGATAACGTGATGATCACCGGCGATGCGCTGCTGGATTTTGGCGACGGGCATAAAATTAAACGTAGCGCCAAACCGGGTTGGTATATTTACCACAGTCTGCCCGCCAGTCATCAGGCGATATTTTTCCCGGTGTCCGGCTTGAAGAAATGGCGTTATGATCTGGAATATAAAGTTTCTTCCGATTACGCGCTGGCGGCCAAAATGTATAAAGCCGGTTATGCATTTAAAAAACTCAATGGCCTGGTGTCTGAATTTTCTATGGGTGGAGTATCAACCACCAATAATATGGAATTGTGTGCAGACGCGAAAAAAGTCCAACGGCAGATATTACATGTGCCTGGCTTCTGGGCAGAATTATCCTGGCATTTACGCCAACGTACGACAGGTAAGACTAAAGCCTTATATAACAAAGTCTGAATATAAGGAATACCAATGCAAGATTTAAGCGGTTTCTCGGTGCCGAAAGGGTTCCGGGGCAGCAACGCTATTAAAGTGCAATTGTGGTGGGCAGTACAGGCAACAATATTTGCCTGGTCGCCACAAGTATTGTATCGCTGGCGGGCTTTTTTATTACGTTTATTCGGTGCAAAAATAGGAAAAAACGTAGTTATTCGTCCGTCAGTAAAAATTACCTATCCGTGGAAATTAACCTTAGCTGATTACGCGTGGGTCGGCGATGAGGTCAATTTATATACCCTCGGTGAAATAACCATTGGCGCACATTCGGTGATATCGCAAAAAAGTTATTTATGCACCGGTAGCCACGACCATGCAAGTCAACATTTCACCATTAACGCCACGCCTATTGTGATTGGCGAGAAATGCTGGCTGGCAACCGATGTCTTTGTTGCTCCTGGCGTCACGATCGGCGACGGCACCGTCGTGGGGGCGCGAAGCAGTGTTTTTAAATCGCTTCCGGCAAATGCGGTTTGCCGGGGGAATCCCGCAGTGGTGATACGCGAACGCGTTGAAACTGAATAAATTCAAAAAATACAGAGGAATAAGACATGTCAAAAGTCGCTCTCATCACCGGTGTAACCGGACAAGACGGTTCTTACCTGGCAGAACTGCTGCTGGAAAAAGGTTACGAGGTGCATGGTATTAAGCGTCGCGCATCGTCATTCAACACCGAGCGCGTGGATCACATTTATCAGGATCCGCACACCTGCAACCCGAAATTCCATCTGCATTATGGCGACCTGAGTGATACCTCCAACCTGACGCGTATTTTGCGTGAAGTGCAGCCGGATGAAGTGTACAACCTGGGCGCAATGAGCCACGTTGCGGTTTCATTTGAGTCACCGGAATATACCGCAGACGTCGATGCGATGGGTACGCTGCGCCTGCTCGAGGCGATCCGCTTCCTCGGTCTGGAAAAGAAAACCCGTTTCTATCAGGCTTCCACCTCTGAACTGTACGGTCTGGTGCAGGAAATTCCGCAGAAAGAAACCACGCCGTTCTACCCGCGATCTCCGTATGCGGTCGCCAAACTGTACGCCTACTGGATCACCGTTAACTACCGCGAATCCTACGGCATGTACGCCTGTAACGGTATTCTCTTTAACCATGAATCCCCGCGCCGTGGCGAAACCTTCGTTACCCGCAAAATCACCCGCGCAATCGCCAACATCGCCCAGGGGCTGGAGTCGTGCCTGTACCTCGGCAATATGGACTCCCTGCGTGACTGGGGCCATGCCAAAGACTACGTAAAAATGCAGTGGATGATGCTGCAACAGGAACAACCGGAAGATTTCGTTATTGCCACCGGCGTTCAGTACTCCGTGCGTCAGTTCGTGGAAATGGCGGCAGCACAGCTGGGCATCAAACTGCGCTTTGAAGGCACGGGCGTTGAAGAGAAGGGCATTGTGGTTTCCGTCACCGGGCATGACGCGCCGGGCGTTAAACCGGGCGATGTGATTATCGCCGTTGACCCGCGTTACTTCCGTCCGGCTGAAGTTGAAACGCTGCTCGGCGACCCGACCAAAGCGCACGAAAAACTGGGCTGGAAACCGGAAATCACCCTCAGAGAGATGGTGTCTGAAATGGTGGCTAATGACCTCGAAGCGGCGAAAAAACACTCTCTGCTGAAATCTCACGGCTACGACGTGGCGATCGCGCTGGAGTCATAAACATGCGTAAACAACGAATCTTTATCGCTGGCCATCGTGGGATGGTTGGTTCCGCCATCAGGCGTCAGCTCGAACAGCGCGGTGATGTGGAGCTGGTATTACGCACCCGCGACGAGCTGGATCTGCTGGACAGCCGCGCGGTGCATGATTTCTTTGCCAGCGAACGCATTGACCAGGTCTATCTGGCGGCGGCGAAAGTGGGCGGCATTGTTGCCAACAACACGTATCCGGCGGATTTCATCTACCAGAACATGATGATTGAGAGCAACATCATTCACGCCGCGCATCAGAACGACGTGAACAAACTGCTGTTTCTCGGTTCGTCCTGTATCTACCCGAAACTGGCAAAACAACCGATGGCAGAAAGCGAGCTGTTGCAGGGTACGCTGGAGCCGACTAACGAGCCTTATGCTATTGCAAAAATCGCCGGGATCAAACTGTGCGAATCTTACAATCGCCAGTACGGACGAGATTACCGTTCAGTCATGCCGACCAACCTGTATGGCCCGCATGACAACTTCCACCCGAGTAATTCGCATGTGATACCTGCATTGCTGCGTCGCTTCCACGAGGCGACGCAACAGAATGCGCCGGACGTGGTGGTATGGGGCAGCGGTACACCGATGCGTGAATTTCTGCATGTCGATGATATGGCGGCGGCGAGCATTCACGTGATGGAGCTGGCGCACGAAGTCTGGCTGGAAAATACCCAGCCGATGCTGTCGCACATTAACGTCGGCACGGGCGTTGACTGCACTATCCGCGAGCTGGCGCAAACCATCGCCAAAGTGGTGGGTTACAAAGGTCGGGTGGTTTTTGATGCCAGCAAACCGGATGGCACGCCGCGCAAACTGCTGGATGTGACGCGCCTGCATCAGCTTGGCTGGTATCACGAAATTTCACTGGAAGCGGGGCTTGCCAGCACTTACCAGTGCTTCCTTGAGAATCAAGACCGCTTTCGGGGGTAATGATGTTTTTACGTCAGGAAGACTTTGCCACGGTAGTGCGCTCCACACCGCTTGTCTCTCTCGACTTTATTGTCGAGAACAGTCGCGGCGAGTTTCTGCTTGGCAAAAGAACCAACCGCCCGGCGCAGGGTTACTGGTTTGTGCCGGGAGGGCGCGTGCAGAAAGACGAAACGCTGGAAGCCGCATTTGAGCGGCTGACGATGGCGGAACTGGGGCTGCGTCTGCCGATAACAGCAGGCCAGTTTTACGGTGTCTGGCAGCACTTTTATGACGATAACTTCTCCGGTACGGATTTCACCACTCACTATGTGGTGCTCGGTTTTCGCATCAGAGTAGCGGAAGAAGAGCTGTTACTGCCGGATGAGCAGCATGACGATTACCGCTGGCTGACGCCGGACGCGCTGCTCGCCAGTGACAATGTTCACGCTAACAGCCGCGCCTATTTTCTCGCTGAGAAGCGTGCCGGAGTACCCGGATTATGAAAATACTGGTCTACGGCATTAACTACTCGCCGGAGTTAACCGGCATCGGCAAGTACACCGGCGAGATGGTGGAATGGCTGGCAGCACAAGGTCATGAGGTGCGGGTTATTACCGCACCGCCTTACTACCCGCAGTGGCAGGTGGGCGAGAACTATTCCGCCTGGCGGTACAAACGGGAAGAGGGGGCCGCCACGGTGTGGCGCTGCCCGCTGTACGTGCCAAAACAGCCGAGCACTCTGAAACGCCTGTTGCATCTCGGCAGTTTTGCCGTCAGCAGTTTCTTTCCGCTGATGGCGCAACGTCGCTGGAAGCCGGATCGCATTATTGGCGTGGTGCCAACGCTGTTTTGCACGCCGGGAATGCGCCTGCTGGCGAAACTCTCTGGTGCGCATACCGTGCTGCATATTCAGGATTACGAAGTGGATGCCATGCTGGGGCTGGGCCTTGCCGGAAAAGGCAAAGTCGGCAAAGTGGCACAGCTGGCAACGGCGTTCGAACGTAGCGGATTGCATAACGTCGATAACGTCTCCACGATTTCGCGTTCGATGATGAATAAAGCCATCGAAAAAGGCGTGGCGGCGGAAAATGTCATCTTCTTCCCCAACTGGTCGGAAATTGCCCGTTTTCAACATGTTGCAGACGCCGATGTTGACACCCTTCGTAACAAGCTTGGCCTGCCGGATAACAAAAAAATCATTCTTTACTCCGGCAATATTGGTGAAAAGCAGGGGCTGGAAAACGTTATTGAAGCAGCCGATCGCCTGCGTGATGAACCGCTGATTTTTGCCATTGTTGGGCAGGGCGGCGGCAAAGCGCGGCTGGAAAAAATGGCGCAGCAGCGTGGACTGCGCAACATGCAATTTTTCCCGCTGCAATCGTATGACGCTTTACCTGCACTGCTGAAGATGGGCGATTGCCATCTGGTGGTGCAAAAACGTGGCGCGGCAGATGCCGTATTGCCGTCGAAACTGACCAATATTCTGGCGGTAGGCGGTAACGCGGTGATTACTGCAGAAGCCCACACAGAACTGGGACAGCTTTGCGAAACCTTTCCGGGCATTGCGGTTTGCGTAGAACCGGAATCGGTCGAGGCGCTGGTGGCGGGGATTCGTCAGGCGCTTCTGTTGCCCAAACACAACACGGTGGCACGTGAATATGCCGAACGCACGCTCGATAAAGAGAGCGTGTTACGTCAATTTATAAATGATATTCGGGGATAATTATGGCGCAGTCGAAACTCTATCCAGTTGTGATGGCAGGTGGCTCCGGTAGCCGCTTATGGCCGCTTTCCCGCGTACTTTACCCCAAGCAGTTTTTATGCCTGAAAGGCGATCTCACCATGCTGCAAACCACCATCTGCCGCCTGAAAGGCGTGGAGTGCGAAAGCCCGGTGGTGATTTGCAATGAGCAGCACCGCTTTATTGTCGCGGAACAGTTGCGCCAACTGAACAAACTCACCGAGAACATTATTCTTGAACCGGCAGGGCGAAACACGGCACCGGCCATTGCGCTGGCGGCGCTGGCGGCAACACGTCATAGCCCGGAGAGCGACCCGTTAATGCTGGTGCTGGCGGCGGATCATGTGATTGCTGATGAAGACGCGTTCCGCGCCGCCGTGCGTAATGCCATGCCGTATGCCGAAGCGGGCAAGCTGGTGACCTTCGGCATTGTGCCGGATCTACCTGAAACCGGTTATGGCTATATTCGTCGCGGTGAAGTATCTGCGGGCGAGCAGGATACGGTGGCCTTTGAAGTGGCGCAGTTTGTCGAAAAACCAAATCTGGAAACCGCGCAGGCCTATGTGGCAAGCGGCGAATATTACTGGAACAGCGGCATGTTCCTGTTCCGCGCCGGACGCTATCTCGAAGAACTGAAAAAATATCGCCCGGATATTCTCGATGCCTGTGAAAAAGCGATGAGCGCCGTCGATCCGGATCTTGATTTTATTCGTGTGGATGAAGAAGCGTTTCTCGCCTGCCCGGAAGAGTCGGTGGATTACGCAGTCATGGAACGCACGGTAGATGCTGTTGTGGTGCCGATGGATGCGGGCTGGAGCGATGTCGGTTCCTGGTCTTCATTATGGGAGATCAGCGCCCACACCGCCGAGGGCAACGTTTGCCATGGCGATGTGATTAATCACAAAACTGAAAACAGCTATGTGTACGCCGAATCTGGCCTGGTCACCACCGTCGGGGTGAAAGATCTGGTGGTGGTGCAGACCAAAGATGCGGTGCTGATTGCCGACCGTAACGCGGTGCAGGATGTGAAAAAAGTAGTCGAGCAGATCAAGGCCGATGGGCGCCATGAGCATCGGGTGCATCGCGAAGTGTATCGCCCGTGGGGCAAATATGACTCTATCGACGCGGGCGACCGCTATCAGGTGAAACGCATCACCGTGAAACCGGGCGAAGGCTTGTCAGTACAGATGCACCATCACCGCGCGGAACACTGGGTGGTTGTCGCGGGAACGGCAAAAGTCACCATTGACGGTGATATCAAACTGCTTGGTGAAAACGAGTCCATTTATATTCCACTGGGGGCGACGCACTGCCTGGAAAACCCGGGGAAAATTCCGCTCGATTTAATTGAAGTGCGCTCCGGCTCTTATCTCGAAGAGGATGATGTGGTGCGCTTCGCGGATCGCTACGGACGGGTGTAAACGTCGCATCAGGCGCTGTTTGTCGGATGCGGCGTGAACGCCTTATCCGACCTACGGTTCGGGTTTGTAGGCCTGATAAGACGCGGCAGCGTCGCATCAGGCAATGAATGCGAAACCGCGATGTAAATAACGACAAAAACAAAATTGGCCGCTTCGGTCAGGGCCAACTATTGCCTGAAAAAGGGTAACGATATGAAAAAATTAACCTGCTTTAAAGCCTATGATATTCGTGGAAAATTAGGCGAAGAACTGAATGAAAATATTGCCTGGCGCATTGGTCGCGCTTATGGCGAATTTCTCAAACCGAAAACCATTGTGTTAGGCGGTGATGTCCGCCTCACCAGCGAAACCTTAAAACTGGCGCTGGCAAAAGGTTTACAGGATGCGGGCGTTGACGTGCTGGATATTGGTATGTCCGGCACCGAAGAGATCTATTTCGCCACGTTCCATCTCGGCGTGGATGGCGGCATTGAAGTTACCGCCAGCCATAACCCGATGGATTACAACGGCATGAAACTGGTGCGCGAAGGGGCTCGCCCGATCAGCGGAGATACCGGACTGCGCGACGTCCAGCGTCTGGCAGAAGCCAACGACTTTCCTCCCGTCGATGAAACCAAACGCGGTCGCTATCAGCAAATCAATCTGCGTGACGCTTACGTTGATCACCTGTTCGGTTATATCAACGTCAAAAACCTCACGCCGCTCAAGCTGGTGATCAACTCCGGGAACGGCGCTGCGGGTCCGGTGGTGGACGCCATCGAAGCCCGCTTTAAGGCCCTCGGCGCGCCTGTGGAATTAATCAAAGTGCACAACACGCCGGACGGCAATTTCCCCAACGGTATTCCTAACCCGCTGCTGCCAGAATGTCGCGACGACACCCGTAATGCGGTCATCAAACACGGCGCGGATATGGGCATTGCCTTTGATGGCGATTTTGACCGCTGTTTCCTGTTTGACGAAAAAGGGCAGTTTATCGAGGGCTACTACATTGTCGGTCTGCTGGCAGAAGCGTTCCTCGAAAAAAATCCCGGCGCGAAGATCATCCACGATCCGCGTCTCTCCTGGAACACCGTTGATGTGGTGACTGCCGCAGGCGGCACGCCGGTGATGTCGAAAACCGGACACGCCTTTATTAAAGAACGTATGCGCAAGGAAGACGCCATCTACGGTGGCGAAATGAGCGCCCACCACTATTTCCGTGATTTTGCTTACTGCGATAGCGGCATGATCCCGTGGCTGCTGGTCGCTGAACTGGTGTGCCTGAAAGGAAAAACGCTGGGCGAACTGGTGCGCGACCGGATGGCGGCGTTCCCGGCAAGCGGTGAGATCAACAGCAAACTGGTGCAACCCGTTGAGGCGATTAACCGCGTCGAACAGCACTTTAGCCGCGAGGCGCTGGCGGTGGATCGCACCGATGGCATCAGCATGACCTTTGCCGACTGGCGCTTTAACCTGCGCTCTTCCAACACCGAACCGGTGGTACGCCTGAATGTGGAATCGCGCGGTGATGTGCCGCTGATGGAAGCGCGAACGCGAACTCTGCTGACGTTGCTGAACGAGTAATGTCGGATCTTCCCTTACCCCACTGCGGGTAAGGGGCTAAAAACAGGAACAACGATGACAAATCTAAAAAAGCGCGAGCGAGCGAAAACCAATGCATCGTTAATCTCTATGGTGCAACGCTTTTCAGATATCACCATCATGTTTGCCGGACTATGGCTGGTTTGCGAAGTGAGCGGACTGTCATTCCTCTACATGCACCTGTTGGTGGCGCTGATTACGCTGGTGGTGTTCCAGATGCTGGGCGGCATCACCGATTTTTATCGCTCATGGCGCGGTGTTCGGGCAGCGACAGAATTTGCCTTGTTGCTACAAAACTGGACGTTAAGCGTGATTTTCAGCGCCGGACTGGTGGCGTTCAATAATGATTTCGACACGCAACTGAAAATCTGGCTGGCGTGGTATGCGCTGACCAGTATCGGACTGGTGGTTTGCCGTTCGTGTATTCGCATTGGAGCGGGCTGGTTGCGTAATCATGGCTATAACAAGCGCATGGTCGCGGTGGCAGGGGATTTAGCCGCCGGACAAATGCTGATGGAGAGCTTCCGTAATCAGCCGTGGTTAGGGTTTGAAGTGGTGGGTGTGTACCACGACCCGAAACCGGGCGGCGTTTCTAACGACTGGGCGGGCAATCTGCAACAGCTGGTCGAGGATGCGAAAGCGGGCAAGATTCATAACGTCTATATCGCGATGCAAATGTGCGACGGCGCGCGAGTGAAAAAACTGGTCCATCAACTGGCGGATACCACCTGTTCGGTGCTGCTCATCCCCGATGTTTTTACCTTCAATATTCTTCATTCCCGTATCGAAGATATGAACGGCGTTCCGGTGGTGCCGCTGTATGACACGCCGCTTTCCGGGGTTAACCGCCTGCTCAAACGTGCGGAAGACATTGTGCTGGCGACGCTTATCCTGCTGCTGATCTCCCCTGTGCTGTGCTGCATTGCGCTGGCGGTGAAACTGAGTTCACCTGGGCCGGTCATTTTCCGCCAGACTCGTTACGGCATGGATGGCAAGCCGATCAAAGTGTGGAAGTTCCGTTCCATGAAAGTGATGGAGAACGACAAAGTGGTGACTCAGGCGACGCAGAACGATCCGCGCGTCACCAAAGTGGGGAACTTTCTGCGCCGCACCTCGCTGGATGAATTGCCGCAATTTATCAATGTACTGACCGGCGGGATGTCGATTGTGGGGCCACGTCCACACGCGGTGGCGCATAACGAACAGTATCGCCAGCTCATTGAAGGCTACATGCTGCGCCATAAGGTGAAACCGGGCATTACCGGTTGGGCGCAGATTAACGGCTGGCGCGGCGAAACCGACACACTGGAGAAAATGGAAAAACGCGTCGAGTTCGACCTTGAGTACATCCGCGAATGGAGCGTCTGGTTCGATATCAAAATCGTTTTCCTGACGGTATTCAAGGGATTCGTTAACAAAGCGGCATATTGATATGAGCTTACGTGAAAAAACCATCAGCGGCGCGAAGTGGTCGGCGATTGCCACGGTGATCATCATCGGCCTCGGGCTGGTGCAGATGACCGTGTTGGCGCGGATTATCGATAACCACCAGTTCGGCCTGCTGACTGTGTCGCTGGTGATCATCGCGCTGGCAGATACGCTTTCTGACTTCGGTATCGCTAACTCGATTATTCAGCGAAAAGAAATCAGTCACCTGGAACTCACCACGCTGTACTGGCTGAACGTCGGGCTGGGGATCGTGGTGTGCGTGGCGGTGTTTCTGTTGAGTGATGTCATCGGCGACGTGCTGAATAACCCGGATCTGGCGCCGTTGATTAAAACATTGTCGCTGGCGTTTGTGGTGATCCCCCACGGGCAGCAGTTCCGCGCGTTGATGCAGAAGGAGCTGGAGTTCAACAAAATCGGCATGATCGAAACCAGCGCGGTGCTGGCGGGCTTTACTTTTACGGTGGTTAGCGCCCATTTCTGGCCGCTGGCGATGACCGCGATCCTCGGTTATCTGGTCAATAGTGCGGTAAGAACGCTGCTATTTGGCTACTTTGGCCGCAAAATTTATCGCCCCGGTCTGCATTTCTCGCTGGCGTCGGTGGCACCAAACTTACGCTTTGGTGCCTGGCTGACGGCGGACAGCATCATCAACTATCTCAACACCAACCTTTCAACGCTGGTGCTGGCGCGTATTCTCGGCGCGGGCGTGGCAGGGGGATACAACCTGGCGTACAACGTGGCCGTTGTGCCACCGATGAAGCTGAACCCCATCATCACCCGCGTGTTGTTTCCGGCGTTTGCCAAAATTCAGGACGACACCGAAAAGCTACGTATTAACTTCTACAAGCTGCTGTCGGTGGTGGGGATTATCAACTTTCCGGCGCTGCTCGGGCTAATGGTGGTGTCGAATAACTTTGTACCGCTGGTATTTGGCGAAAAGTGGAACAGCATTATTCCGGTGCTGCAATTGCTGTGTATTGTGGGTCTGCTGCGCTCAGTGGGTAACCCGATTGGTTCGCTGCTGATGGCGAAAGCACGGGTCGATATCAGCTTTAAATTCAACGTATTCAAAACATTTCTGTTTATTCCGGCGATTGTTATTGGTGGGCAGATGGCGGGCGCAATCGGCGTCACGCTCGGTTTCCTGCTGGTGCAGATTATCAACACCATTCTGAGTTACTTCGTGATGATTAAACCGATGCTCGGTTCCAGTTATCGCCAGTACATCCTCAGTTTGTGGCTGCCGTTTTATCTCTCGCTGCCGACGCTGGTGGTCAGTTATGCGCTGGGCATTGTGCTGAAAGGGCAACTGGCGCTGGGGATGCTGCTGGCGGTGCAAATAGCCGCGGGCGTGCTGGCGTTTGTAGTGATGATTGTGCTGTCGCGCCATCCGCTGGTGGTGGAAGTGAAGCGTCAGTTTTGTCGCAGCGAAAAAATGAAAATGCTTTTACGGGCGGGGTGAATGGTTGTTTTCGGTTCCGGCAACGGTTGCCGGATGCGGCGTGAACGCCTTATCCGGCCTACGGTTCTGTGCTCGGATCTTGTAGGCCTGATAAGACGCGTCAGCGTCGCATCAGGCACTGAATGCCGGATGCGGCGTGAACGCCTTATCCGGCCTACGGTTCTGTGCTCGGATCTTGTAGGCCTGATAAGACGCGTCAGCGTCGCATCAGGCACTGAATGCCGGATGCGGCGTAAAACGCCTTATCCGTCCTACGGTTCTGGGCTTGGATCTTGTAGGCCTGATAAGAAGCGTTAGCGTCGCATCAGGCACTGAATGCCGGATGCGGCGTGAACGCCTTATCCGTCCTACGGTTCAGGGCTCGGATCTTGTAGGCCTGATAAGACGCGTCAGCGTCGCATCAGGCAAAAAGCGGCAACGAACACAACAAACACAGCCTCACCTGGCATCAAATTTATGAGGAAAAAATGAAATTACTTATTCTGGGCAACCACACTTGCGGCAATCGTGGCGACAGTGCCATCCTGCGCGGCTTACTTGATGCCATCAACATACTCAATCCACATGCCGAAGTGGACGTGATGAGCCGCTATCCGGTCAGTTCTTCCTGGCTGCTCAACCGCCCGGTAATGGGCGATCCGCTGTTCCTGCAAATGAAACAACACAACAGCGCGGCGGGCGTTGTCGGGCGCGTTAAAAAAGTCCTCCGTCGCCGCTATCAACACCAGGTACTGCTCTCACGCGTCACCGACACTGGCAAGCTGCGTAATATCGCCATCGCCCAGGGATTCACCGACTTCGTGCGCCTGCTGTCAGGTTACGACGCCATTATCCAGGTCGGCGGATCGTTTTTTGTCGATCTCTACGGCGTGCCGCAGTTTGAACATGCGCTTTGCACGTTTATGGCGAAAAAGCCGCTGTTTATGATTGGTCACAGCGTCGGTCCCTTCCAGGATGAGCAATTTAACCAACTGGCGAACTACGTTTTTGGTCACTGCGACGCGCTGATCCTGCGCGAATCGGTCAGCCTTGAACTGATGAAACGCAGCAATATCACCACTGCAAAAGTTGAACATGGCGTCGATACCGCGTGGCTGGTCGATCACCACACCGAAGATTTCACCGCCAGCTATGCCGTCCAACACTGGCTGGACGTTGCCGCACAACAGAAAACAGTGGCAATTACCCTGCGCGAACTGGCACCGTTCGACAAACGTCTCGGCACCACTCAGCAAGCGTATGAAAAAGCTTTTGCCGGGGTGGTCAATCGCATTCTCGACGAAGGCTATCAGGTCATTGCGCTCTCCACCTGTACGGGTATCGACAGCTATAACAAAGACGACCGCATGGTGGCGCTCAACCTGCGCCAGCACATCAGCGATCCTGCCCGTTACCACGTAGTGATGGATGAACTCAACGACCTGGAAATGGGCAAAATTCTTGGTGCCTGTGAACTCACCGTCGGTACGCGCCTGCACTCTGCCATTATCTCAATGAACTTTGCCACTCCGGCGATTGCCATCAACTACGAACATAAATCCGCTGGGATTATGCAGCAGCTGGGGCTGCCAGAGATGGCAATTGATATCCGTCATTTATTAGACGACAGCCTGCAAGCGATGGTTGCGGATACCTTAGGCCAGCTTCCGGCGCTGAACGCGCGACTTAACGAAGCCGTCAGTCGCGAACGTCAGACGGGAATGCAGATGGTGCAATCTGTGCTTGAGCGCATCGGGGAGGCGAAATGAAGGTCGGCTTCTTTTTGCTGAAATTTCCGCTGTCGTCGGAAACCTTCGTCCTCAACCAAATTACCGCGTTTATTGATATGGGATTTGAGGTGGAGATTGTCGCGCTGCAAAAAGGCGACACCCAGAATACCCACGCGGCATGGACGAAATACAACCTTGCCGCCAGAACCCGCTGGTTACAGGACGAACCTACGGGCAAAGTGGCGAAGCTGCGCCACCGCGCCAGCCAGACCTTACGCGGCATTCATCATAAAAATACCTGGCAGGCGCTCAACCTCAAACGCTATGGTGCCGAGTCGCGGAACCTGATTTTGTCTGCTATTTGCGGCCAGGTCGCAACACCGCTTCATGCCGATGTCTTTATCGCTCATTTTGGCCCAGCGGGGGTAACCGCAGCAAAACTACGCGAACTGGGTGTCATTCGCGGCAAAATTGCGACTATCTTCCATGGCATTGATATCTCCAGTCGGGAAGTGCTCAACCACTACACTCCCGAATATCAACAACTGTTTCGCCGTGGCGACCTGATGTTACCGATAAGCGATCTGTGGGCCGGAAGGCTGCAAAAAATGGGCTGCCCAAGGGAAAAAATCGCCGTATCGCGCATGGGCGTAGATATGACGCGCTTTAGCCCGCGTCCCGTGAAAGCGCCCGCAACACCGCTGGAAATCATTTCCGTCGCACGCTTAACCGAGAAAAAAGGCCTGCACGTGGCGATTGAAGCCTGCCGTCAGTTGAAAGAGCAGGGCGTGGCATTTCGCTATCGCATCCTCGGCATTGGCCCGTGGGAACGACGGCTGCGTACCCTCATCGAACAATATCAACTGGAAGATGTGGTAGAGATGCCGGGCTTTAAACCGAGCCATGAAGTGAAAGCGATGCTCGACGACGCGGATGTCTTCCTGTTGCCATCGGTAACGGGGGCGGATGGCGATATGGAAGGCATTCCGGTGGCGTTAATGGAGGCGATGGCGGTCGGTATTCCGGTTGTTTCTACTCTGCATAGCGGAATTCCGGAACTGGTAGAGGCCGATAAATCCGGCTGGTTGGTGCCTGAGAACGATGCCAGTGCACTGGCGCAACGTCTGACAGCGTTTAGCCAACTGGACACCGACGAACTGGCTCCGGTCGTCAAACGCGCGCGCGAAAAAGTCGAACACGATTTTAACCAGCAGGTGATTAACCGAGAACTCGCCAGCTTGTTGCAAGCTTTATAGAGGAGAACGCATGTCATTTAAAAAACTCTCCCGACGCACCTTCCTGACAGCAAGCTCCGCGCTTGCCTTCCTCCATACCCCCTTCGCCCGCGCACTTCCCGCCCGACAAAGCGTTAACATTAACGACTACAACCCACACGACTGGATCGCCTCATTTAAACAAGCCTTCAGCGAAGGGCAAACGGTCGTCGTGCCTGCCGGATTGGTTTGTGACAATATCAACACCGGCATCTTCATTCCTCCCGGCAAAACGTTACACATCCTCGGTAGCCTGTGCGGCAATGGCAGAGGGCGATTTGTCTTACAGGACGGCAGCCAGGTGACAGGGGATGAGGGTGGCAGTATACATAACATCACCCTGGATGTGCGCGGTTCTGACTGCATCATCAAAGGGTTGGCGATGAGCGGTTTTGGCCCGGTAACGCAGATTTATATCGGCGGCAAAAATAAACGTGTCATGCGCAACCTGACTATCGATAACCTGACTGTTAGCCACGCTAATTACGCCATTTTACGCCAGGGATTTCATAATCAGATTATCGGTGCCAACATCACCAATTGTAAGTTCAGCGACTTACAGGGCGACGCCATCGAATGGAACGTGGCGATTAACGACAGTGATATTTTGATATCCGACCATGTCATCGAGCGCATCAACTGTACTAATGGCAAAATCAACTGGGGTATTGGCATAGGACTGGCAGGAAGTACTTACGATAATAACTACCCGGAAGACCAGTCGGTTAAAAACTTTGTCGTGGCGAATATCACGGGATCGGATTGTCGGCAACTGATTCATGTTGAGAACGGCAAACACTTCATCATTCGTAATATCAAGGCTCATAATATTACGCCCGCTTTCAGCAAGAAAGCGGGTATTGATAACGCCACGGTAGCGATATATGGATGTGATAACTTTGTTATTGACAATATAAAAATGACCAATAGTGCCGGAATGTTAATCGGTTACGGAGTCATTAAAGGTAAGTATCTCTCAATACCACAAAACTTCAGATTGAATAATATTCATCTTGATAACACTAACCTTGCCTGGAAATTGCGCGGAATCCAAATTTCCGCAGGGAATGCCGTCTCATTCGTGGCGTTGACCAACATTGAAATGAAGCGTGCTTCGCTGGAGTTTCACAACAAGCCGCAACACATTTTTATGCGTAATATCAACGTAATGCAAGAATCCACTGTGGGTCCGGCATTGACCATGAATTTCGACCTGCGAAAGGACGTTCGTGGTGTCTTTATGGCAAAGAACGAGACGCTACTGTCGCTGGTAAATGTTCATGCGGTGAATGAAAAAGGACAAAGTTCAGTCGATATCGACAGGATTAATCACCATGTCGTTAATGTGGAAAATATTAACTTTAAGCTGCCGGAACGGGGCAGGTAGATTTGCGACCATTCCTGGAAAAATAGAGCCATACTTAGGAATAACGCTACTGCAATCTTGAGCGAAGCGGCGTAACATCGGAAGTAAATCAGTAATCAATTCAGGGGAATTGATGCTGGCGAAAAAAATCGAACAAGCTATAATTCAGCAACCATTTTACAGGTGGATGAAATAATGACGAATTTAAAAGCAGTT
This sequence comes from Escherichia sp. E14V7, assembly GCF_004212225.1. Taxonomy (NCBI): domain Bacteria; kingdom Pseudomonadati; phylum Pseudomonadota; class Gammaproteobacteria; order Enterobacterales; family Enterobacteriaceae; genus Escherichia; species Escherichia sp. E14V7. The sequence continues at coordinate 10,353 of NZ_RHJJ01000024.1, read as the reverse complement.
ATTCCTGTAGCGGGTCTTGGGATGCATATGTTGCCTGCAACTAAGGCGATTCCTAAAGAGATGCTACCGATCGTCGACAAGCCAATGATTCAGTACATTGTTGACGAGATTGTGGCTGCAGGGATCAAAGAAATCCTCCTGGTAACTCATGCGTCCAAGAACGCAGTCGAAAATCACTTCGATACATCTTATGAATTAGAATCTCTCCTTGAACTGCGCGTGAAGCGCCAGCTTCTGGCGGAAGTACAATCTATCTGCCCGCCAGGTGTGACCATTATGAACGTGCGTCAGGGGGAACCTTTAGGTCTGGGCCACTCCATTTTGTGCGCCAGACCAGCCATTGGCGATAACCCGTTTGTCGTGGTGCTGCCGGATGTTGTTATCGACGACGCCAGTGCCGATCCGCTGCGTTACAATCTGGCCGCAATGATTGCGCGCTTCAATGAAACTGGCCGCAGCCAGGTTCTGGCAAAACGCATGCCGGGCGATCTCTCTGAATACTCCGTCATCCAGACCAAAGATCCGCTTGATCGCGAAGGCAAAGTCAGCCGCATTGTTGAATTTATCGAAAAACCGGATCAGCCGCAGACCCTGGACTCAGACATCATGGCTGTAGGGCGTTATGTGCTTTCTGCCGATATTTGGCCTGAACTGGAGCGTACTCAACCTGGAGCATGGGGACGTATTCAGTTGACTGATGCCATTGCTGAGTTGGCAAAAAAACAAGCAGTTGACGCAATGCTGATGACTGGGGACAGTTACGACTGTGGTAAGAAAATGGGTTATATGCAAGCGTTTGTGAAGTATGGACTGCGTAACCTGAAGGAAGGCGCTAAGTTCCGCAAAGGCATTGAGAAGTTGTTAAGCGAGTAACAAATTCCTGACTGGAAGTGTCGGTCAGTAAGAAATTAAAAACGGCAGTGAAGATTCGTAGCATAAGTTTTGCTCATTGAATCTCACTGCCGTTGTCGTTTTTATAAATACAATAAAAACAGCATGTTAGCTTGCAATTATAGTTCAAATTTTTCCAGGATTTTCCTTGTTTCTACAGCTGTTTGGTAAGACAATTAGCGTTTGAATTTTTCGGATTTGGCACGAGTGGGTTACGCTCGTCACATCGTGGAAATGTACGCAGTGCTCTGGTAGCTGTTAAGCCAGGGGCGGTAGCGTGCATTAATGCATCTATTAATCAAATCTGGAGCAGTCTATTTCACAGCATGCTCTCTGGCTATATGGAATAAAAAAGTGAAGATACTTGTTACTGGTGGCGCAGGATTTATTGGTTCTGCTGTTGTTCGTCACATAATAAATAATACGCAAGATAGTGTTGTTAATGTCGATAAATTAACCTACGCCGGAAATCTGGAATCGCTCGCTGAAATTTCTGATTCTGAACGTTATTCATTTGAGCATGCAGATATCTGTGATGCCGCAGCGATGGCTCGTATTTTTTCACAACACCAGCCAGATGCGGTGATGCACCTGGCGGCTGAGAGCCACGTTGACCGCTCAATAACTGGCCCGGCGGCATTCATTGAAACTAATATTGTCGGTACTTACGTACTTTTAGAAGCAGCGCGCAATTATTGGTCTGGTCTGGATGATGAAAAGAAAAAAAACTTCCGCTTTCATCATATTTCTACTGATGAAGTGTATGGTGACTTACCCCATCCGGATGAAGTAAATAGCAATGAAACGTTGCCGTTATTTACGGAAACGACAGCATATGCGCCAAGTAGCCCATATTCTGCTTCTAAAGCGTCAAGCGATCATTTGGTTCGCGCATGGAAACGTACTTATGGTTTACCGACAATTGTGACTAATTGCTCGAACAACTATGGTCCTTATCATTTCCCGGAAAAGCTTATTCCATTGGTTATTCTTAATGCACTGGAAGGTAAGGCATTACCTATTTATGGCAAAGGGGATCAAATTCGCGACTGGTTGTATGTAGAGGATCATGCTCGAGCGTTGTATACCGTAGTTACTGAAGGTCAAGCGGGTGAAACCTATAACATTGGCGGACACAACGAAAAGAAAAACATCGATGTTGTGCTGACTATTTGTGATTTGTTGGATGAGATAGTCCCGAAAGAGAAATCTTATCGTGAGCAAATTACTTATGTTGCTGATCGCCCAGGGCATGATCGCCGTTATGCAATCGATGCCGATAAAATTAGCCGTGAATTGGGCTGGAAACCGCAAGAAACGTTTGAGAGCGGGATTCGAAAGACGGTGGAATGGTACTTGTCCAATACAAAATGGGTTGAGAATGTGAAAAGTGGCGCCTATCAATCGTGGATTGAACAGAACTATGAGGGCCGCCAGTAATGAATATCCTCCTATTCGGTAAAACAGGGCAGGTAGGTTGGGAATTACAGCGTGCTCTGGCACCGCTGGGTAATTTGATTGCTCTTGATGTTCACTCCACTGATTATTGTGGTGATTTTAGTAATCCCCAAGGTGTAGCTGAAACCGTAAGAAGCATTCGGCCTGATGTTATAGTCAACGCAGCCGCTCACACCGCAGTAGACAAAGCAGAATCAGAACCGGAATTTGCACAATTACTTAACGCGACAAGTGTCGAAGCAATTGCAAAAGCAGCTAATGAAGTCGGCGCCTGGGTTATTCACTACTCTACTGACTACGTATTTCCGGGGACCGGCGAAATACCGTGGCAGGAGACGGATGCAACAGCACCGTTGAATGTTTATGGTGAAACTAAACTAGCCGGAGAAAAAGCGTTACAGAAATATTGCGCGAAGCATATTATTTTCCGTACCAGCTGGGTATATGCAGGTAAAGGAAATAACTTCGCCAAAACAATGTTGCGTCTGGCAAAAGAGCGCGAAGAACTGGCTGTGATAAACGATCAGTTTGGCGCACCAACAGGTGCCGAATTGCTGGCTGATTGCACCGCTCATGCCATTCGCGTAGCAGTAGACAAACCAGAAGTTGCTGGTTTGTACCATCTGGTTGCTGGCGGCACAACAACCTGGCACGATTATGCCGCTCTGGTATTTGAAGAAGCGCGCAAAGCAGGGATTAACCTTGCTCTTAACAAACTTAACGCCGTGCCAACAACGGCCTATCCCACACCAGCCCGTCGACCCCATAACTCTCGCCTCAATACAGAAAAGTTTCAGCAGAACTTTGCGCTTGTCTTGCCTGACTGGCAGGTGGGCGTGAAACGAATGCTCAACGAATTATTTACGACTACGGCAATTTAACAAATTTTTGCATCTCGCTCATGATGCCAGAGCGGGATGAATTAAAAGGAATGGTGAAATGAAAACGCGTAAAGGTATTATTCTGGCTGGTGGTTCCGGCACTCGTCTTTATCCTGTGACGATGGCAGTAAGTAAACAACTGCTGCCGATTTATGATAAACCGATGATTTATTATCCGCTTTCAACGCTTATGTTAGCGGGTATTCGCGATATTCTTATTATCAGTACGCCACAGGATACACCGCGTTTCCAACAATTGTTGGGGGACGGGAGCCAGTGGGGGCTAAATCTACAGTATAAAGTACAACCGAGTCCGGATGGCCTGGCGCAAGCGTTTATCATTGGTGAAGACTTTATTGGTGGCGATGATTGTGCACTCGTGCTTGGCGATAATATCTTCTATGGACACGACTTACCAAAATTAATGGACGCTGCGGTTAACAAAGAAAGCGGTGCAACGGTATTTGCTTATCACGTTAATGATCCTGAACGCTATGGTGTCGTGGAGTTTGATAATAACGGTACGGCAATTAGCCTGGAAGAAAAACCGCTGGAACCAAAAAGTAACTATGCGGTTACTGGGCTTTATTTCTATGACAATGACGTCGTGGAAATGGCGAAAAACCTTAAGCCTTCTGCCCGTGGCGAACTGGAAATTACCGATATTAACCGTATTTATATGGAACAAGGACGTTTGTCTGTCGCTATGATGGGGCGTGGCTATGCATGGCTGGATACAGGGACGCATCAAAGCCTTATTGAAGCAAGTAACTTCATTGCAACAATTGAAGAGCGTCAGGGATTAAAAGTATCCTGCCCGGAAGAAATTGCTTATCGTAAAGGGTTTATTGATGCTGAGCAGGTGAAAGTATTAGCCGAACCGTTGAAGAAAAATGCTTATGGTCAGTATCTGCTCAAAATGATTAAAGGGTATTAATAAAATGAATGTAATTAAAACTGAAATTCCTGATGTGCTGATTTTTGAACCAAAAGTCTTTGGGGATGAACGTGGCTTCTTTATGGAAAGCTTTAATCAGAAAGTATTCGAAGAGGCAGTGGGGCGTAAGGTTGAGTTTGTTCAGGATAACCATTCGAAATCCAGCAAAGGCGTATTACGTGGGCTTCATTACCAGTTAGAACCCTATGCACAAGGAAAATTGGTACGCTGTGTTGTCGGTGAAGTTTTTGATGTTGCGGTTGATATTCGGAAATCATCACCAACATTTGGCAAGTGGGTTGGTGTAAATTTGTCGGCGGAGAATAAGCGCCAGTTATGGATACCGGAAGGATTTGCTCATGGGTTTTGCGTTCTTAGTGATGAAGCAGAATTTGTCTACAAAACAAATAATTTCTATTCAAAAATGCAAGAACGTGGGATTATATGGAACGACAAAACTATAAATATAGAATGGCCGGTACAAAATCCATTGCTTTCTGATAAAGATATTAATGGTCAAAAATTTGTAGATGCTGATTATTTTATATGATAAAGAAATGTAATAATGAGTATAATAAAAAATAGTGTCTGGAACCTTTTTGGCTATGCAATACCAACTTTAATTGCTATCCCCTCGCTAGGGTTTCTCGCTCGAGGTTTGGGGCCTGAAGGTTTCGGTGTTTATACAATTGCAATTGCACTTGTTGGGTATGCTGGAATTTTTGATGTAGGCCTGACCCGCTCTGTTATTAGAGAAATTGCAATTCATCGTGATAATCATCATGAAAGAACCAAGGTAATTTCAACAAGTACATCTTTTTTGGTGCTATTTTCGTGCTTTGGTGCTTTTTTATTATTGATTTTCTCTGATGGAATAGTTAATTATCTAAAAATTTCTGGTGTTGAACATAATGATATACAACTAGCATTTAAACTGTTGGCTATTTGCATTCCATTATTTATTCTAAATCAATTATGGTCAGCCATTCTTGAGGGGGATGAAAAATTTGGCATTGTAAATATTCAAAAATCTATATCAAGCTCCTGCATCGCGGGAATTCCGGCCATATTTGTTTTTTATAGTGCTACATTGTCAGCTGCGGTTACTGGTTTAATATTTGCAAGAGTTATTTCGATTTTAGTCTCTGCCTATTATGTCAGGAATGACATTAAAATTTCGGGGGTTCATTTTTGTTATAAAACCTTTAAACGACTTTTTTTCTTTGGCGGTTGGATGACAGTAAGTAATATCATAAGTCCGGTCATGGTGTATTTTGACCGATTTATAGTGTCAAATATTATGGGGGCAGATAAAGTTGCATTTTATTCTGCACCAGCGGAGGTTATTCTGAAATTAGGAATAATACCTGCAGCAATCGGAAGAGCAGTGTTTCCAAGGTTAAGTAACATCAAAGACTTTAAAGAATTTAAACGTAATGTAAATAAATCATTGCTGTTAATGTTTATAATCTGTTTGCCGGTGATAATCATCGGCTTGTTGTATTCAGGGCTTATATTGAAAATATGGTTTGGTGAGAATTACCAAATTAATTCCTTTAATATATTAAATGTGTTATTGATCGGTTTTTTCTTCAATGCGTTGGCAATGATACCATTCTCTGCAATCCAGGCATTAGGAAAATCTAAAATTACTGCTTTGATTCATTGTGCTGAATTGGTTCCTTATTTAGTCCTTTTGTATTTTATGGTCGAAAAATATGGGTTACTGGGTGCCGCAATATCTTGGAGCATACGTGTAATTTTAGATGCTCTGTTATTACAATGGCTTTATACTAGGATGTGTTCTGTATATGAAGACTAAAATTAACCAATTACTGAGTCACTTGGATAATGAATAGTAATATTTACGCTGTCATTGTGACATATAATCCCGAACTTAAAAATCTGAATGCATTGATCACTGAGCTAAAGGAGCAAAATTGTTACGTTGTAGTAGTCGATAATAGTACTAATTTCACCTTGAAAGATAAATTAGCAGACATCGAAAAAGTTCATTTAATTTGTCTTGGTAGGAATGAAGGTATAGCAAAAGCACAAAACATTGGGATTCGACATTCTCTTGAAAAAGGGGCAGAGAAGATAATTTTTTTTGATCAAGATAGCCGTATTCGCAATGAGTTTATCAAAAAACTTTCCTGCTATATGGATAATGAAAATGCAAAAATAGCTGGCCCAGTTTTTATTGATAGAGATAAGTCACATTATTATCCTATTTGTAATATCAAAAAAAATGGTCTTCGAGAGAAAATTCATGTCACTGAAGGACAGACACCGTTTAAAAGTTCAGTAACAATCTCATCCGGAACCATGGTTTCAAAAGAAGTTTTTGAGATTGTTGGAATGATGGATGAGGAACTTTTTATTGATTATGTCGATACAGAATGGTGTCTTAGATGCTTAAACTATGGCATATTAGTTCATATCATTCCTGATATAGAAATGGTTCATGCTATTGGGGATAAGTCAGTAAAAATCGGTGGGATTAACATACCAATTCACTCGCCAGTACGTCGTTATTATCGAGTAAGAAATGCATTTCTTTTGCTTAGAAAAAATCATGTGCCTCTTTTACTCTCTATTAGGGAAGTTGTTTTTTCTTTAATTCATACGACTTTAATTATTGCAACTCAAAAAAATAAAATTGAATATTTCAAAAAACATATTCTGGCTACGCTGGATGGAATAAAAGGAATTACTGGAGGCGGTCGTTACAATGCATAGTTATGATCAAAAAAGAGTTGCTGTACTCATGGCTACGTATAATGGCGAATGCTGGATTGAGGAACAATTAAAAAGTATTATAGGACAAAAGGGTGTAGACCTCTCAATATTTATATCAGATGATTTATCAACTGATAATACATTAAACATTTGTGAAGAATTTAAAGCATCATATCCGTCAATTATAAATATACTTCCTAGCGCCGATAAGTTTGGGGGGGCAGGTAAGAATTTTTATAGATTAATTAAAGATGTCGATTTTGAAAATTATGATTATATCTGTTTTAGTGATCAGGATGATATTTGGTATAAAGACAAAATAAAAAATGCAATTGACTGCTTGGCATTAAATAATGCGGATTGTTATTCTAGCAATGTAATTGCATACTATCCATCAGGGGAAAAAAATTTAGTTGATAAAGCTCAGTCGCAAACTCAATTCGATTATTTTTTTGAAGCAGCAGGTCCAGGGTGTACATATGTTATAAAAAAAGAAACGCTTATTGAATTTAAGAAGTTCATCATAAATAATAAAAATGCTGCACAAGATATCTGTCTGCATGATTGGTTTTTATATTCATTTGCGCGGACGAGAAATTATTCGTGGCATATTGATAGAAAACCAACAATGTTATACAGACAGCATGAAAACAACCAAGTTGGAGCAAATACTAATTTTAAAGCAAAATACAAGCGGCTTGGTTTGGTAAGAAACAAGTGGTATCGAAAAGAAGTAACTAAAATAGCTAATATATTAGCTGATAATAGCTTTGTGAAAAATCAATTGGATAAAGGTTATATAGGCAATTTGATCTTGGCTTTAAGTTTTTGGAAGTTAAGGCGGAAAAAGGCTGATAAAATTTATATTTTATTAATGTTGATTTTAAATATTTTTTAAATAATATCACCTTGCGAATATGAATAATATAAATAAAATTTTTATAACATTTTTATGTATTGAACTAATTGTTGGTGGTGGTGGAAGATTACTGGATCCATTGGGGATATTCCCTTTGCGATATTTATTATTTGTATGTAGTTTTATACTCTTAACTTTAAATTTAGTTACATTGAATTTTTCAATTTCCCAAAAATGTGTTAGTCTTTTTATATGGTTGCTTTTATTCCCACTATATGGCTTCTTTGTTGGCTTATTAACTGGTAATAAAGTAAATGATATACTGTTTGACGTGCAACCATACCTTTTTATGTTGTCACTTATATATTTATTTACACTAAGATATACTTTAAAAGTGTTTTTATGTAAAACTTTCATTAAAACAGTTAATGTATTTGCATTATATGGATCACTGTTATACATTTCATACATAATTTTGCTGAATTTGGGCTTGTTAAATTTCAATTTAATTTATAAACACTTATCATTGACTAGCGAGTTCTTTTTTCGTCCAGATGGGGCTTTTTTTTCCAAATCCTTCTACTTTTTTGGTGTCGGTGCGATTATCAGTTTTGTCGACAAAAAATATTTAAAATGTTTCATAATAGTGCTGGCGATATTATTGACGGAATCAAGAGGTGTATTACTTTTTACGACATTATCACTGCTATTGGCCAGTTTTAAATTACATAAACTATATTTAAATACGATTATAATAATATTGGGCTGTGTTCTATTTATAATAATGCTTTACATGGTCGGATCACGCAGTGAAGATTCTGACTCTGTTAGATTTAATGATTTATATTTTTATTATAAAAATGTTGATTTAGCGACGTTCTTGTTTGGAGGAGGATTCGGTTCATTTATATTAGATCGATTAAGGATAGAAATAGTACCTCTTGAGATTCTTCAGAAAACAGGTGTTATTGGTGTATTTACATCAATAATTCCTATGTTGCTTATCTTTGTGAAAGGTTATTTTTTAAATACAACAAAAACATCCTTAATGATGTCGTTAATACTTTTTTTCAGTATTACCGTTTCTATAACTAATCCATTTCTTTTTACACCCATGGGGATTTTTATTATAGGAGTTGTAGTTTTATGGATATTTTCTATAGAAAATGTCAAAATTAGTAACAGCCTCCCTTCTGGAGCTAAATAGTTTATATAAGGGGATTTTTTATCACTCTTTTAATATTATTGTAATTATTCCTTGTTATAATGAGCAGGAGGCAATATCTAAATTTTTAAATGCATTTCAAAATACATATCCCAACTGCATTTATATACAGGGAAGATAATCAGAAGTAAATTTTTTTGCACTAGGCAATTAGCATTTTATGTTCAGTAATTGTGATATTGCTCAGTAGCAAAAACTATTTTTCATAGCTTATATATGATCAAGTACTCCTTATATAAATAAGGAGAATAAAATGGAACATATTTCTATTATTCTTGATTATAGACAAGTCTGTAAAGTAGAACATGAATTATCAGGTATCCTGGTGCTGACTATTTTCGCCGTCATTTCCGTGGCTGAAGGATGGGAAGATATGGCGGATTTCGGTGAGACTCACCTCGATTTTTTGAAGCAATATGGTGATTTTGAAAATGGTATTCCTGTTCACGATACCATTGCCAGAGTTGTATCCTGTATCAGTCCTGCAAAATTTCACGAGTGCTTTATTAACTGGATGCGTGACTGCCATTCATCAAATGATAAAGACGTCATTGCAATTGATGGAAAAACGCTCCGGCATTCTTATGATAAGAGTCGCCGCAAGGGAGCGATTCATGTCATTAGTGCGTTCTCAACAATGCACAGTCTGGTCATCGGACAGATCAAGACGGATGAGAAATCTAATGAGATCACAGCTATCCATGAACTTCTTAACATGTTGGATATTAAAGGAAAAATTATCACGACTGATGCGATGGGTTGCCAGAAAGATATTGCAGAGAAGATACAAAAACAGGGAGGTGATTATTTATTCGCTGTAAAAGGAAACCAGGGGCGGCTAAATAAAGCCTTTGAGGAAAAATTTCCACTGAAAGAATTAAATAATCCAGAGCATGACAGTTACGCAATTAGTGAAAAGAGTCACGGCAGAGAAGAGATCCGTCTTCATATTGTTTGCGATGTCCCTGATGAACTTATTGATTTCACGTTTGAATGGAAAGGGCTGAAGAAATTATGCGTGGCAGTCTCCTTTCGGTCCATAATAGCAGAACAAAAGAAAGAGCCAGAAATGACGGTCAGATATTATATCAGTTCTGCTGATTTAACCGCTGAGAAGTTCGCCACAGCGATCCGAAATCACTGGCACGTGGAGAATAAGCTGCACTGGCGTCTGGACGTGGTAATGAATGAAGACGACTGCAAAATAAGAAGAGGAAATGCAGCAGAATTATTTTCAGGGATACGGCACATTGCTATTAATATTTTGACGAATGATAAGGTATTCAAGGCAGGGTTAAGACGTAAGATGCGAAAAGCAGCCATGGACAGAAACTATCTCGCGTCAGTCCTTGCGGGGAGC
>NZ_RHJJ01000023.1:0-77134 GCF_004212225.1 Escherichia sp. E14V7 | reverse complement strand
GGAGTAATCTGACCTTCCACCCCCGCTTTTAACTCGCCAGTGTTACGCGCGCCGATGATCTCATCGCCGATGTGATCCATCTTCACGCTGTAATTGCGGGAGTTATAAATCCAGTTGGCTTCCACGAAAGGCTGGAAAGAACGCTCTTTATGATCATCAATAGCATGATGACCCTGCAGATACGCTTTCACCCCCAGACGCGTTTGCAGGTTGCCTTCGGTGCTGTCCTCAACAAGCGTGCCATTGTCTTCCGTATGATTGTCTGCCTTCACATCCATCCATGTCAGTTGCATTTTTGGCTGCAACCAGTAGCTGGTACGTGCATCTGCGCTTTCACCAAGACGGAAGGTATAACCCGCTTCAATGGCGGCGGTGATGCCGTCAGAGTGATATTTCTCACTGGGCAGATACTCGCCGGAGACGGTGTTATCAAACCAGTTATAGAGCAACCAGCTGTCAACATAAGTCCCTGTTTTGTCTGCTTCGTTAGCGTACCAGGTGCCATACACGCCCACACTGTAGCCGTCGATTTGCCCACGAGAGCTGTACCCGGTCAGGCTGGAATGCGTGTGACTCTTGCTGTTGGCATAGCCAGCCATTAAGCCGAGATGCCAGCGATCAAGGTCATTACTGCTCCATTGTGCGAGGTCACCACCCAGTTGCAGAACATAACGGTTGCTCTGAGTGCTCAATTCATCCGAGCGATCTTTAAAACGATTATGTCCGCCAATGTTACGCATCCACAGACTGGTCACTTTCTGTTCGCCAGTGAGCAGGTCGGTGTATTGTGTTTCCCCCAGACGGTCATGCAGTCGGGTATTAAACAGCGTATTTGCCGCCTGAATATTGGCCAGATAGCTACCAATTTCCGGGCGATACAGATGTTTTCTAACAGGCGGCTCCGGTGTCACAGGCGGTTCTGGTGTTACAGGGGGCTCAGGTGTTACAGGTGGCTCAGGATCGGGGTCCGGGATGACGGGGAGTACCGGAGGGGTATACGGTCCAGCGGGAATTTCACTGGTTAAAAACCAGTTCTGGTTGTCGCTTTTTACCACGTTGTAATCATAAGGACCGGCAACAATACGACCTTCTTTACTGAAAACGCCCTCTGACAGGCCGTCAACCTCGACAATTTTTATCCCTTCCAGAGTATCCGCGCCCAGACCGCCCGCATTGTTGACCATGACGCGGGTACTACCGGAAGTATCACCTTTTACGATGAGTTTATCCGTTACGGAATTATCATCGCCAAGTTCGGTACGCATAACTAACAAACCATTATTAGCAGTGTAATTGCCATTAATGGTGAGTGTGGCAGGCGTGAATTTGTCGCCATTTTTTGAGGAAGACAGTGTCGCTGTACCCGCCAAATCCAGTGTATTTAAGGTTTGTGAAAAACCGTCTAAATCGATATTCCCTTTACTGTCGACAACATAATCGGAGTTTGGGCTGAAGGTATCGTTGATACCGGCGCGCAAGGTGCCTTTATTAATATTCGTTTGGCCAGAGTAGGTATTTGCGCCAGTCAACGTCGTGACTCCGGAACCTTCCTGGTTAACTTCGCCTTTGCCAACTATATCTGCAGCCAGGATAAAATCTTCGCTGGAGTGGTTAAAATTAATTTGTGCAGTACTATTCCCGACATTGCTTCCCATATGGATAATCGGCGTCTTGATGATCCCCGCTTTCTGTTCTGCTTCTCCCTGCGCTCCACCAATGTTTAGAATACCGGTGCTGGTTTCTGCTATCCCAATCCAGATAAATTGATTAGCACTGACCGTGGCATTATTACTAACGGTAAGTATCCCCTTGGCCTCGTTCTGCAATGAACTCAATCCCCCGAGGTTGATATATTCATTCACTGTTAATGAAGAATTGTCGCCATCAACCAGAGTTTCACCGTATCCAGTCCCGTGAAAATCAGGTGAACTTCCAGTAAAACCAATGAGCATATCCTTTGATGCTGTAAGACGACCGCCATGCGTGATTTCGAGTTTACCTGTTCCCTGATCGCCGACCATCACATACGTTGCAGAAACGGAAGAACCCGCACCGTCAATAATGACTTGCCCTTGTGCCTGGTAATCATATTCACCGATTCTGAATTCATTTAAATCGGTGATAGTACTGCCGCTAAGCACCATTAAGGTTCCTGAACCACCATTGATACCTAAATAAATATTGCGCTCATAAGGCGATGCCTTATTAATCGTCAGATGAGCATTGTTTTCTAATTTCATTATCCCTGAAGTTGCATTACCGATTGTAATTTTGGAGGTGGTTAGATCACGCCCGTCTATATTTAATGTTCCTTCACTTGTTGCTCCAACATTAAGATAACGAAATTGATCCCAGGTTGATGAATTATTTTCGGATGAGGATAGCGTTACAACATCATTATTGTTGATAGTAACATCGCTGTTGATACTTGTTGGTGGTGCCCATGCCAGTGCAACGGGTATTGATAACACGGTCGAAATAGCTATTGCCAGCGTTGACAAGGGATGCTTTTTGATGTTCATAAAGTTCCTTCTCATCCTTATGATTTATTTTTAGATAAATAATGAACTCACAGTAACTACGTAAGAAAATTAGATTTTAACGTCTTTGAAACAGGTTGCTGTTTCTTCAAATGAAGAGTAGTGCGTGAAACCAATGTTTATAAATCAGTTTAATTTATGGTTAATTTAATATTAATTTATTTTGATGGTTTAGTTGTTGTGCTAAAAAATAAGTAGCATAGTTTTCTATGGCAAAAATCTTTAAATATCTTAAGTGGTAAAAAATGATAAAAAGAAAAATGAGGAAAATCATTAAGATATATGGTGTCGATATTTTTTGAATTTAATAAAAATGACAAATTAATTGCATGTTTATTGTTTGCACATCTTCTTAGAAGGGGGTAAATACCAGGATTTTTATCAAAAAAATAATATAAATGTGATTTCTGTGTATCGATGAAATGAATAAAAATATGAGATAAAACACACGATTCTTAAGAAAAATATAAATACATTGTCTATTTTTCTGATTGCAGAACTGTTTATTAAGCAACCCTCCATAATGGCATCATTTGGCGTTGATTAAACAACCGTTTACAGAATGAGCATATAAAAAAGGGAGCCGCAGCTCCCTTGAACAACCTTAGTGCGCGCCGCCTCCGCCGCCGCCTGCGCCAAATGGCGGTTTAGCAAACCACACCAGCCCCAGCAAGACGAGGAATATCCCGGCTGACATCCAGAAGATCTCATTGGCAGAAATAATCAGCCCCTGATTGGTGATCTGCTGAGCAATCCAGCCCGATGCCTGCTGTTGCGTCATCCCCAGCCCTTCCAGTTGGCTGTACATCGCCTGGGCGTTCGGGTTATACGGGTTCACCGATTCGGTCAACTGAGCATGGTGCATCGACTCGCGGTTAGTCCACATCGTCGTCGTTATGGACGTACCGATAGACCCCGCCAGCGTTCGCGTAAAGTTGGAGAGGCTCGACGCCGCCGCCAGTCGTTCCGGTGGCAGACCAGACAGCGTAATGGTGGTCAGCGGCATAAAGAAGCAGGCCACCGCGAAGCCCTGAATAAACTGCGGCCAGGCCGACGCGCCGAAATCCATACCCGGTTCAAAGGTATAAGCACGCCAGTAGAAGCAGACGGCATACATAATAAAGCTGAACGTCACCAGTCGGCGCATATCCAGTTTATGCGCAAAGCGACCGATAATTGGCGACAGGATCACCGGAATAATCCCTACCGGCGCAGAGGCCAGCCCTGCCCACGTTGCCGTGTAACCGTAGACCTCCTGCAACAACTGCGGCAGCAGAACAATAGCGCCGAAGTAGAGCATATACGCGAGGCTGATACACAAGCAGCCGATGGTGAAGTTGCGCGACTTAAACAACGACAGATCGACTATCGGGTTATCATCCGTTAGCTCCCAGACAATCAGGAAGCAGATAGCCACCACTGCCACCACGGTAAGGATGATAATTTCCTGTGATGAGAACCAGTCCAGCTCTTTACCCCGGTCGAGCATAATCTGTAGGCTGCCGATACCAATTACCAGCAGTGCCAGCCCCACGGCATCAATCCGCCGCCGTTCGGTGCGGGTTTCACGTCCGCGCAGGGTTTGCAGTGTCATCAATACAACCGCCACGCCAATCGGCACGTTGATGAAGAATATCCAGCCCCAGTGGTAATTATCACTGATATAACCGCCGAGGATCGGGCCGCAAATTGGCGCGACAATCACCGTCATCGACCACAACGCCAGCGCGATAGAACGTTTGGCCGGTGGGTAGTTATTCAGTAACAGACTTTGCGAAAGCGGGATCAATGGCCCGGCGACAATCCCCTGAATCACGCGGAAGAAGATCAGCATATTCAGACTGCTGGAGACACCACATGCCCACGAAGCAATGGCGAAGGCGATGGTCGACCAGAGGAACAGTTTCACTTCCCCGAAGCGCTTTGCCAGCCAGCCGGTAAGCGGGATCGAGATGGCATTCGCCACCCCGAAGGAGGTGATTACCCACGTTCCCTGACTGAGTGATGAACCCAGGTTCCCGGCGATAGTGGGGATCGCCACGTTAGCAATGGTGGAGTCCAGCACCTGCATGAATGTCGCCAGCGACAGCGCAATCGTCATAATGACCAGTTGCGCGCCTTCCAGCGGTTTTTGCTGTTGCATCACACGCACCTCTGGATTAGCCAGCGTTAGCTTTTACGATGTCGTCGATCAGTTTATTGACAGGTGCCAGGCTGATTTCACGCGCGGTGCTTACCGCGACCGGTGTGGAGCGTACTTTGTTTGCCAGTACCTGGCCGTCACGGTTAGTGGTATTGACGCTCACCAGCGTGGATAAACCGATACGCAGCGGGTATTGTTCCAACTGTTTCTGGTCCAGTTCGATACGAACAGGCAGACGCTGAACGACTTTGATCCAGTTACCGGTGGCGTTTTGCGCCGGAAGCAGCGAGAACGCGCTACCCGTACCCATATCCAGACCAACCACTTTACCGGTGTATTTCACATCATCGCCGTAAATATCGGTGGTGATGGTAACCGGCTGACCGATGCGCATATTGGCAATCTGCGTCTCTTTAAAGTTAGCATCCACCCACATATTCGTGGCTGGAACGACCGCCATCAGCGGCGTGGTTGGGCTAATTTGTGCACCAGGCTGTACTGCGCGACGGGAGACATAACCAGTCATCGGGCTGACAATACGGGTACGCTCCAGCGCCAGCCAGGCATTACGCACTTCAGTGGCAGCCTGTTGCACGGCAGGCTGATCTTCCAGTTTAGTCCCCAGAATCATCGCCTGATTGGCATTGTATTGTTGAATGGCGACATCCAGCTGCGCCTGGGCGCTGGTGACGGCGTCGCGGGCGTGTTGCAGCTCTTCGCGGCCAATCAGGTTGGCATTGCCCAGCGGCACGCGACGGTTGTAGTCACTCTGAGCTTTGGCGAGGGCGATTTTCTGCACCTCAATATTTGCCTGCAACTGTTTGCTGTTAATCATCAGTTGGTGGGTTTGACGTACGCTGGAAGCCAGCGCAGTTTTGGCTTTTTCAAACGCCTGGCGAGCATCCGTCGGGTCGAGAGTGACCAGCACATCGCCTTCTTTTACAAAATCGGTGTTATCGGCCCAGACTTTCGTCACACTGCCTGACACCTGAGACATAATTTGAA
Source organism: Escherichia sp. E14V7 (assembly GCF_004212225.1). Classification (NCBI taxonomy): domain Bacteria; kingdom Pseudomonadati; phylum Pseudomonadota; class Gammaproteobacteria; order Enterobacterales; family Enterobacteriaceae; genus Escherichia; species Escherichia sp. E14V7. The sequence goes on along the minus strand of NZ_RHJJ01000023.1, from coordinate 71,446 downwards.
TCTGATTTCCTGCCACGTATGCGTCATCCGTTTCTTCGAAATGACGCAGTACCAAAAACCAATAAATCCCTATCGCTACGGCAATAATAATAAAGAGCAAGGTGAGAAGGAGGAGCAGACGCTTACGTTTGCCGCTCTTCTTTACCGGTTGCTGCGGGGTTTGTGTCTCCGCATTTGCGCTCATAGTATTCTCCACGATCTTCTTAACTCATCGGCTGAGCCGACCTGCTTGCCAAAAAGGCCAGCACGTTGCGATGCTGGCCGGTCAGTTTTTCTTTTATAAGTCTGGATTTTTGAGCGAGATGACGCGTTAGCTCATCGCTTCGAGAACAGCACCGTCTTGTTCCATCTGATCGAGACGGGAGAGCAATTTGCGGGTGATTTGCTCGAGCTGATCTTTTTCTGTTGTGCTGAGCGCGGACCAGAGTTGATGCAGGCAGTTATGCTGCGGCGGTAAAACCTCGCGCAAAAACTCGTGACCTTTTTCCGTTAATTGCAGATGCAGGCAGCGGCGATCGTTATCGCTTTCACGACGTTCGATCCAGCCACGTTTTTCCAGCTCATCGGCAATACGCGTCGCATTGGTACGGGATGATCCAAGAGCACAGCTCAATTCAGAAGGCTGAATACTGTGGTTTTCCTGAGACTCCAGCGTAATCAACGCCATAAACAACGTCTCGTTAATCCCCTGAGCCTTCAGCATTTTATTGCGGTTCTCCAGCAGCTTGCTTTGCATATGCATACAAAGACGGGTCAGAAGGATCTCCTGATAAGGAAAATCTTCGTGGCGGCTGGCGCGAAATTTTAGCATTTGTTCAATGGGCGTAAACGAACTATCCATTTGGGTATGACCTCATTAATTTCAGCCGATATAGTAACGACAGTGACAAATAAAGTAAATGTATTGTTTTAGAAAAATGATTCTTGTGGTCTATAGAAACGTCATCACTTTCCACGTCAGCCCGTAGGCCAGCGCACTCAATAAAGTGGGAATAATGATGCTGCGTGTTTTATAGAAACTGGCTCCCAGTACCGCAAAACCGACCAGCGTGGGTACGAAACGGCGTGAATCGTGTATCACTTCTGGTGCGGTAGAGACAACCAGCAGAGCGCAAATCGAGGCGATGCCAATGGTGTCGAGCAAAATACCCACTGCGCCACGCTTGGTTGGGCGGGCATTGCCCACTCGCAGGCGTAGGGGTAAATAGCGGAAGCAGTAATTCGCCGCGCCAACCAGTAATCCAAGCAGCAGAACCTCATAGCTCATCAGGTGCTCCTTGCCAGAATGACTGGATTAACGCAGTGAGGCAGCCAAAGACAATGCCTGCCAGAATGGCGACGGGAATAGAAAATAGCGTTACGCCAGCAAGGGCACCAACTAACGCTGCGGTAACGCAAAGGGATTGTTTGCGCTGGAAAGAGGCGAGCAGAAAACTCATAAAGAGTGCCGGCAGCATAAAGCCTAATGCTGCTTCGACGGCGGGATAACCTTGCAGCAAACCGCTGCCCGAAAATGCCCCTATTACCGTACCAAATACCCACGATGACCATGAACTGAAGGCAATGCCGATCATCCAGTTTTCGCTCCAGCGGCGATTATTACGTACCAGTTTTGCCGTTGCTGCGGCAAAAACTTCGTCCGTCAGGCCAAACGCCCACAGTGCGGTTTTCGATTTTTGCAGGCGTTGAACAATGCGGCTACGCAACGATGGACCATACAGTACATGGCGAACATCCATTGCCATAACGGTCAATGCGGCTACCCACAAGCTACTACCAGCTGCCAGCATTGCGGTGATGACAAACTGGCTCGCTCCTGCATAAATAATGCAGGAGAAAAAAACGCTTTCCAGGGGAGAGAATCCCAGACGGGTCGCATTCAGACCAAATGCAAAGGCCACCGGAATATAACTAATAACAATCGGTAAACTGTCTTTGCAGCCTTCCATGAAGGTCGCCGAACCAGAAGCAGGCAGTGGAGTAGGGCTTACCATAGAGTGTACGCTTAACGATTGTTAATATTATTAATAGTCTGGATGAATATCCTAACCTTATCAGACTGATGGGATTCTTAACACCCTTATAAGTGTAAAGCCACGAAAACGGTTGCTGATTGCTTAATTTGCGACTTCCTGACGATGAAAACCTCGCCACCAGACCAGTAAGTTAACCAGGGCAATCGTCGCGCCAGCCAGACAAACGCCAGCCCAACCGGCATGTTGCCAGGCGGATGCCGAGATCAGCGAACCAGCAGCACCGCCAATAAAGTAGCTGGTCATGTAACCTGCGGTCAGGCGATTACGCGCATCAGGATGAATACGATAAATCACGGTTTGATTGGTGATATGCACGCCCTGCACGGTGAGATCCAGTATCAGAATGCCGATAATTAGCGCCAGTACGGAAGCGTGGCCAAACCAGATTGCCAGCCATGAAAGTAACAGCAGCAGCAGACCAAACGTTGTGGTGTGGTGCGATTTACCCTTATCGGCAAAACCGCCCGCTGGACGAGCACCCAACGCTCCGGCAGCTCCTGCAAGTCCAAACAGACCAATTACACCATCGCTGTAATTAAAAGGTGGTGCGGCAAGCAAAAAGGCCATCGAGGTCCAGAGAATGCTGAAGTTGGCAAAAGTCAGGCAGCCCAGCAACGCGCGGGTGCGCAGGATCTTATCGCTGATAAACATACTGAAAACGGAACCTAGCAACTGTGGGTAGTTGAGGTGGGTTTCAGATTTCATTTGTGGCAGGCCGCGCCATAACGCCAGTGCCATCAGTGCCATTAACACCGATGCGACCCAAAAGACGGTGCGCCAGCCGCCGAGATTCGCCAGCAACCCAGCAACGGTACGCGCCAGCAAAATCCCCAGCAGCAGGCCACTCATAATGGTGCCAATCACTTTGCCGCGTTTGTCCGGTGAAGCCAGCGTCGCCGCCAGCGGAACCAGAATTTGTGCCACGACCGAGAATAAACCGGTTAATGCCGTACCGAGGATCATCATCGCCAGCGACTGACTGCTGGCGGTAATCAACATACCGCCTGCTGCCAGTAAGGTCATGGTGACAATCAGGCGGCGGCGTTCAAACATATCACCGAGGGGAACAAGAAACAGCAGACCTGCGGCATAGCCCAACTGCGCGGCGGTGACAATAAAGCCCGCCGAACTGGCGGAAAGGGAAAAGTTACGCGCGATGGTGTCGAGCAATGGCTGTGCGTAATAGTTGCTGGCGACCGCCAGACCGGTGGCGATCGACATTAGCACGATCAGCGCCGGGCTAAGCTCATGATTGGGTTTAGTCATTATTTTTATTCATCAGGTGATGATTAAGTTGGAAATCAATAATAGCGGATGTTGATGAATATGGGATGAAAGATAGATTGTTGAAATGTGCGGTGTGGTTTGTAGGCATGATAAGACGCGCCAGCGTCGCATCAGGCATTGAGCACAGAACGGCGGATGCGGCGAAAACGCCTTATCCGCCCTACGGAATGAGTGTGTTTTGTAGGCATGATAAGACGCGTTAGCGTCGCATCAGGCATTGTGTACAGAGCGGCGGATGCAGCGAAAACGCCTTATCTGCTCTACGGAATGAGTGTGGTTTGTAGGCATGATAAGACGCGCCAGCGTCGCATCAGGCATTGTGTACAGAGCGGCGGATGAGGCAAAAACGCCTTATCCGCCCGAATAAAAATTACTTCTGCGCTGCCAGCGCTTCATTCACCCAGCCATCGAACTGCTGCTGGTGGGCTTTGATCCAGCCATCAACGTGGCCCTGAATATCGCCTTCTGAGGCTTTGCCGTCATGCATAATGGCGTTCTGGGCGTTAATATCTGCCACTGGCAACTGCATAATGGCAAACAGTTTCGCTGCTGCCGGGTTTTTCTCGGCCCAGGCTTTGTTGGCAACGATATGCATGGTGCTGACCGGGAAGCCGTAATTCGCGCCATTCGGCAGTTTGGTATCGGCGTTTTTATCGCCCGGCAATGCGGAGAACGGCACCTGCAACCAGACCACATCTTTCCCCGGCTTCAGTTCGTTACTCACCCAGTACGGCGTCCAGGTGTAGTAAAACACCGGCTTACCCTCTTTGTAACGACTGATGGTGTCAGCCATCATCGCCGCGTAGTTCCCCTGATTATGCGTCACGGTATTGGTCAGTTCATACGCGGCAAGCTGGTGGTTGATGGCACCTTCGCAGCCCCAGCCAGGATTACAGCCGGTTAAATCCGCTTTACCGTCGCCGTTGGTATCGAACAGTTTGGCGATCTTCGGATCTTTCAGTTGCGCGATGTTGGTGATTTTGTACTGGTCGGCGGTTTTCTTATCGATCAGGTAACCTTGTGCCGCGCCGTTAACAAACACCCCTTCACGATAAAATTTCTTATCGCCACCGGCAGCTTCGTACATGTTGTCATGCAGCGGCGTCCAGTTCACGGCGGTAAAGGTTGCATCGCCGGAAGCAAGCGAGGTATAGCCAACGTTGTAATCCACTTCGCTGGGTTTATTGACGGTATAACCTAATTTCTCCAGCGCACGACTAACCAGCAGCGTCTGGAAGGTTTCTTCAGTGATGGTGCTCTGAATCGGGTTTACGGTAATGCCTTTGCCCGGCAGATCGGCAGCAAAAGTTTGTGTAGAGATAAGCGTGGCAAACGCTGTCGCAAAAAGTACGCTATGTCGCATTGTTATTCCTTTTTTGGGCAGGGTGATATGCCCGGCGTCACCGGGCAAGTGCAGAGTTACTTAATGAATGGGCGGGTCAGCAGACCGACAGGACCAGTGGTGTACCAGCGACGGTTGCCGCGACTGCGTGAGTCGCGCCCAACGGCCTGCGTCAGGCGGTCGAGGATAATGGCGAGGATCACAATCCCGACGCCGCCAACGGTGGCAAGCCCCATATCCAGACGACCGATACCGCGAAGTACCATCTGACCCAGCCCGCCGACGGCAATCATCGAGGCGATGACCACCATAGAAAGGGCCAGCATCAGCGTCTGGTTAACGCCCGCCATAATGGTCGGCATCGCCAGCGGTAGCTGAACTTTGAACAGCATCTGGCGCGGGCTGGCACCGAATGAGCGCGAGGCTTCAATCAGATCCGCCGGAACTTGGTTAATCCCCAGAATAGTCAGGCGGATAATCGGCGGCAGCGCAAAGATGATCGTCACCACCACGCCCGGCACGTTGCCGATACCAAACAGCATGACGATTGGCACCAGATAAACAAACGCGGGCGTGGTCTGCATGGCATCAAGCAGTGGACGAATAATTTTCGCCGCTCGCGGACTTCTCGCCAGCCAGATCCCCAACGGCAAACCGATGACGATACAGAACAGCAGGGCGGTTAACACCAGCGCCAGAGTAACCATTGCCTGTGACCAGGCACCGATTGCGCCGATGGCAATCAGCGAAACCAGCGTCGCCACGCCCATTCCGACCCCGGAAATCTGCCAGGCGATGAGAGCGAAAACGATAATCGCCACCGGTGCCGGCATACCCAGCAGCAATTGCTGGAAACCGTTGAGGATGTAATCGACCGGAACGCGCACGCCCTGGAAGACGGGACGGAAATGGGTAACGACCCAGTCGATCCCTTCAGTGACCCAACTGTCGAGTGGGATCAGCGTCTTATGGAACGGATCGAGAATGTTAAAATGCTCGGCGTTTGGCGCAGGCGTGCTGGTCAGCCAGTCGGCGCCGCCACCGTCAGTCGGTGTAGCAGCCGGTGTACCCCAGGCATCTGCGGATTGTGCGGCACTGTCCGCCGCTGGTGTGGTATCCCACGGATTATTTTGATCAGCCATTATTTACCCCCTCACGATCTAAAGCGCGCAGCAGCATTCCTTTCGAAATGATGCCGACATACTGTTGGTCCTCGTCGACCACGGGCACCGCACAGGGCGCCTGTCCGACATGAGAGAGCAACTCGCTAAGAGGCGTTTGCGCATCGACCGCTAACGGCGCATCAATCAGCGCCGCATCAAGACCTTGCTGCTGCGTTAATGCGGCCTTAAGCGAATCGATAGAGACTGCGCCGACAAACTTATTACCGCGTTCGATAACGTAGCCATATTCGCGATCTTCATCCTGCAATAATTTCAGTGCCGAACGTGGGCCGAAGCCAGGGGTTTTACGAATTAAGCCATTAGGGCTGCGGCGGGCAATATCTTTCGCACTGAATACCTGGCTAATATCGACGCCACGGAAGAAGGTGCGGACATAATCATTCGCCGGATTATTGAGAATTTCATCCGGTGTGCCGACCTGTACCACTTCACCATTTTGCATAATGGCAATTCGGTCGCCAATACGCATGGCTTCATCGAGATCGTGGGAAATAAAGACAATGGTGCGCTGATGTTTCGCCTGTAATTTTACCAGCTCATCCTGCATCTCGGTGCGAATTAATGGATCGAGCGCCGAGAAGGCTTCGTCCATTAATAATATATCCGGATTAATCGCTAATGCACGGGCTAATCCCACACGTTGACGCATCCCGCCAGAGAGTTCATCCGGGTAGCTGTGGGCATAATTTTCCAGCCCGACCTGACGCAGTGCATCAATGGCTTTTTCCCGGCGTTCTTCGGCATTAATTCCGGCCAATTCCATACCGAACGCGGTATTGTCCAGCACGGTCATATGCGGCATTAAGGCAAAGGACTGAAAGACCATCGCAATCTTTTTTCTGCGCACCTCACGGAGTTCGGCGTCGGATATTTTGGCAATATCCACACCATCAATCAGCACTTGCCCGCGGGTGGGTTCAATCAGGCGATTGAGAAGGCGTACCATTGTGGATTTACCCGAACCGGATAATCCCATGATGACAAATATCTCGCCTTCTTCAATGGCCAGACTGGCGTCTTTTACGCCAAGCGATAGCCCAGTTTTTTCCAGAATTTGTTCTTTTGAAAGTCCTTGTTCGATATATTTGAACGCTCGCTGTGGATGCTCGCCAAATATTTTATAAAGATTTTTAATTTCTAATTTAATTGCCATGCAATAGAAAGATTCCTGTTATTTGTTTATGTCGATATATTACCCAATGGAAATAGTCACTTTTTTCTACCCTAACATACTGAGAATCTGAGGCAACCCCTGATGGCAAATGTGGCATGAATATTGATGCAAGCAAATTGCCGGAATTTCCCGTGATATAAGGGCTGAGAGCAAATCGAGAAAAGTTGATATTTTTTGTCAAAGATAGCGAAAAAACGCCTGAATATTGTGGTTTCAGGCGAATAATGCAACAGAGTATCAGTGTAGATCACCACAAAATATTTGCGTGATATAAAGATATTTGGCGGGAATTAATTCCCTGCTGCGGGTAGTGATATTTTTAAAAATAGCCCCGTCAGAAATTCCAGTCTTCATCTTCTGTTTCGACCGCTTTTCCCATCACATATGAAGAGCCTGAACCGGAAAAGAAATCGTGATTTTCATCGGCATTCGGCGAAAGCGCGGCGAGGATTGCCGGATTCACTTCTGCCATTTCTGCCGGGAAAAGCGGTTCGTAGCCCAGATTCATCAACGCCTTATTGGCGTTGTAGCAGAGAAACGCTTTTACATCGTCAGCCCACGTTGTTTCGGCGTACAGCTCATCGGTGTATTGCAACTCGTTGTCATAAAGTTCCAGCAACAAATTGAAGGCGAAACTCTTTAACTCTTCACGTTGTGCCTGGGAGAACTTTTCCAGGTTTTTCTGATATTTATAGCCGATGTAATAACCGTGGACTGCTTCATCGCGGATAATCAGACGGATCAGGTCTGCGGTATTGGTTAGCTTACCGCGACTGGAAAAATACATCGGCAGCCAGAAGCCAGAATAGAACAAAAATGATTCAAGAAAGACACTGGCGATTTTCTTTTTCAGCGGATTATCGCCGCGATAATGTTGCTGAATAATCTGAGCTTTTCGCTGCAACGCTGCGTTTTCTTCACTCCAGGTGTAGGCGGCATCGACATCTTTGGTCTGGCACAACGTCGAGAAAATCGAACTGTAAGAGCGGGCATGAACCGCTTCCATAAAGCTGATATTCGATAATACCGCCTCTTCATGAGGCGTGAGCGCATCGGGCATCAGCGAAGGCGCGCCGATAACATTTTGCAGCGTATCGAGCAGCGTCAGGCCAGTAAAAACGCGCATCGTCAGTTGTTGTTCTACGACACTTAATGTCTGCCACGCAGGAACATCGTTCGACAGTGGCACCTTTTCTGGTAGCCAGAAATTGCTGGTCAGGCGATTCCACACCTCCAGATCTTTATCGTCTGTTATCTTGTTCCAGTTGATGGCGCTGATACGTGAGAGTTTCATAGATATTCCTTAAAGTGCACAGGAGACGCAGCCTTCAATTTCAGTGCCTTCCAGCGCCATCTGACGCAGGCGAATGTAATAGAGCGTTTTGATACCCTTGCGCCAGGCGTAAATCTGCGCTTTGTTGATATCGCGAGTGGTGGCGGTATCGGGGAAAAACAGCGTCAGCGACAAACCCTGATCGACATGGCGAGTCGCTTCCGCGTAGGTGTCGATGATCTTTTCTGCGCCGATTTCGTAAGCATCCTGATACAGCGCCAGATTCTCGTTAGTCATAAACGGGGCAGGGTAGTAAACGCGTCCTGTTTTGCCCTCTTTGCGTATCTCTACTTTCGCCACAATCGGATGAATACTCGACGTAGCATGGTTGATATAAGAGATAGAACCGGTTGGCGGCACCGCCTGGAGATTCTGGTTGTAAATGCCGTAGCGCATCACGTCATCGCGCAGTTGCGCCCACATCTCACGGGTAGGTAACGTAATACCGCTGCGGGCAAACAGTTCGCCAACTTTCGCCGTTTTCGGCTGCCAGTTACCTTGCAGATATTGGCTGAAATATTCACCACTGGCATAGCGTGACTGTTTGAACCCGGCGAAGGTTTCACCGCGTTCGCGCGCCAGCAACATCGAGGTACGTAGTGCGTGCCAGGTGATGGCATAGAAATAGAGATTGGTGAAATCCAGTGCTTCCGGAGAACCATAAGCGATGCCTTCTCGCGCCAGATAGCCGTGTAAATTCATCTGCCCCAGTCCGATGGCGTGCGAGGCGGCATTTCCGGCTTCGATGGACGGCACGCTGCGGATATGACTCATATCTGATACTGCCGTTAAACCGCGCACGGCAGTCTCTACCGTGCGGGCAAAATCGGGGGAATCCATGGTGTGGGCAATATTCAACGAACCTAAATTGCAGGAAATATCATGGCCTGTACGGGCATAGTCGAGATTCTCGTCATACTCTGAGGCACAGTTGACCTGCAAAATCTCTGAGCAAAGATTGCTCATATTTATGCGCCCGGCGATAGGGTTAGCACGGTTTACCGTGTCTTCATACATGATGTACGGATAGCCGGACTCAAACTGGATTTCTGCCAGCCGCTGGAAGAAATCACGGGCGTTGAGGTATTTTTTGCGGATGCGTTCATCGGCAACCAGTTCGTCATAGTGTTCACTGATGGCGATATCGGCAAACGGCTTGCCATAAACCCGCTCAACGTCATAAGGCGAAAACAGCGCCATCTGCGCATTCTCTTTTGCCAGATGGAAAGTGATATCCGGGATCACCACGCCAAGCGACAGTGTTTTAATGCGGATTTTTTCGTCGGCATTTTCCCGTTTCGTGTCGAGAAAACGCAGAATATCGGGATGATGGGCATGTAAATAGACTGCACCTGCCCCCTGACGAGCGCCGAGTTGGTTGGCATAGGAAAATGCGTCTTCCAGCATTTTCATCACCGGAATTACGCCAGAAGATTGATTTTCAATACGTTTAATTGGCGCGCCCGCTTCCCGCAGATTCGACAGCAAAAATGCCACGCCGCCGCCGCGTTTCGACAGTTGCAGTGCGGAATTTACCGCCCGACCAATCGACTCCATATTGTCTTCAATACGCAGTAAAAAACAGGAAACCAGTTCGCCGCGCTGCTGCTTACCGCAGTTGAGGAATGTCGGCGTGGCTGGCTGAAAGCGTCCTGACAGCATCTCATCAGTCAGTTGTAACGCCAGCGTCTCATCGCCTTGTGCCAGCGTCAGCGCCACCATCGTGACTCGATCGGCAAAATCTTCCAGATAACGCTTACCGTCGAATGTCTTTAACGTATAGCTGGTGTAAAACTTCCATGCCCCGAGGAATGTCTGGAAACGAAAACCGCTGGCGTGCGCGTGGGCAAACAGCGTAATGACAAAATCGCGAGAGTAGCGATTAAGAACGCTTTCATCATAGTAACCTTCGTTGACCAGCCAGTTCAGGCGCTGCTGCTGGCTACTGAAGGTCACACTGTTCGGACGCACATGCGTCGTCATAAAGGCGTCAACGGCCTGGCGGTCTTTATCGAACTGAATGCGACCTGCGCTATCGTAAAGGTTAAGCATCGCATTCAGCGCGTGGTAATCCATCGTGTTCTGCGTCAGGCGTTCTGCGGTTGTCGTTGCCAAAATTCGGTTACTCCTTTACGAACGTTTTCGATATCGCTTTGCGTACCCATGAGTTCAAAGCGGTACAGCCACGGCACGCCGCATTTCCGGGCTATCACATCTCCGGCGCGGCCATACGCCTCACCAAAGTTGCGATTACCCGAAGCAATCACGCCACGAAGCAACGCCCGGTTGTGCTCGTCGTTTAAAAAGCGAATTACCTGTCGTGGCACCGCGCCAGCCGTACCGCCGCCGCCGTAAGAGGGCACGATCAGGATGTAAGGCTCGTCTACCTGAATCCGTTCCCGCTCATTGAGCGGGATGCGCACAGCGGGCAGCCCTAAACGTTCGATAAAACGCTGCGTATTTTCGGAGCTGCTGGAAAAGTAGACGAGCTGGCTCATGCACTGGCCGCGTGTGGCGCTGGATGCAGACGATTGATCATGTCCGGGCGGAAACCAGACCAGCTAAGATCGCCTGCAATCACAACCGGCAACTGACGAAAGCCCTGAGCACGCAACGCTTCCGCCGCTTCAGGAACGCGATCGACATTAATCATTTCAAAATCAAAGCCCCGGTTTTCCATCGCCCGTTTGGTGGCGTGGCACTGAACGCAATCGTTACGAGTGTAAATGGTAATGCGCATGATTCGTATTTCCGTTTAAAATGAAGATACGGCGCGATGATACGCGTCGGGTTGTCTCTCTGTTGATACAGAGATACTAGATGTAGTTGAAAAAAGATTCAACCATACAAGATATGGGAATTTTAGATTGATTACGCCACCGATGAATGGCTCAACGGGGTAGGGGATTTTGTGTTTTATTGCCGGGTGATTACCCGGCATCAAGAAGTTACATGCGCATGGAAACGGCCAGACGGTTAAAACAATTCATCAGCCCGATGGCAAACGTTAAGTCGCTGATTTCTGCTGCGCTGAAATGCTCAAGCAAAGGTTGATAAACCTCGTCTTCCGCATGAGTTCGGGCAATATCGGTTACCGATTCCGCCCATGCCAGCGCCGCCCGCTCGCGATCGTCAAAATGATGGCTTACGCGCCAGCCTGCCAGGGCGTCCAGTTTGTGCTGTGGCACGCCGGATTTGCGTAATGCTTTGCTGTGCATCTCCAGACAAAATGCGCAGCCGTTGATTTGCGAGACGCGCAAATAAATTAACTCCATCAGCGTGGTATCCAGCGCGCTATTTTCCAGTGCCGTTTTGGCCTGCACCAGTGCGTTATACACTGCCGGGCTAAGTTCGTAGTAAGGCTGACGTAATGTAGTCATACAGTTTCTCCTCTTATTAACGCCCGCAATGTAGCACTATAATGGACTGCTAAAGAGAGCCATAAATTACGTAAAAAAGCAGACCATATGCCACGTTATCAGGATATCGCCCGTCAGTTAAAAACGGCTATTGAGCAAGGGGAATTGAAACCTGGCGCAAGGCTACCTTCGAGTCGTACCTGGTCGCAGGAACTGGGTGTGTCTCGATCCACTGTCGAAAATGCGTATGCTGAGCTGGTGGCGCAAGGATGGCTGGTCAGGCGGGGGCAGGCTGGCACATTTGTCAGTGAGCAGATACATCCGCAACAATCTGCTGTGGATGTCGTGGCTTTTGCTGGTGAAAGTCAGCAGCCACTGCCATTTCAATTGGGATTACCCGCACTCGATCTCTTTCCGCGAGAGCAGTGGGCGCGGGTGATGGGCCGCCGTCTGCGTACCCAGACGCGCTTTGATTTGGCATTAGGCGATGTCTGCGGCGAGGCGGCGTTGCGCGAGGCAATAGTTGATTACTTACGCGTTTCACGCGGGATTGAATGCCAGCCAGAGCAGGTCTTTATCACTCATGGTTATGCGGCCTCAATGGCTTTAATTCTACACGCGCTGGCGAAACCGGGAAACGGGATGTGGATGGAAGATCCCGGCTTTCCACTGATTCGCCCGATTGTCACTCGCCACGGTGTGGAAATTTTACCGGTGCCGGTTGATGACAACGGACTGGATGTCACAAGCGGAATACAAAATTATCCTGATGCGCGTTTTGCTCTGATTACGCCGGCACACCAGAGCCCGCTGGGTGTGGCGCTCTCTTTAGCGCGCAGGCACCAGATGCTGGAATGGGCAGAGCGTAATCAGGCATGGATTATTGAAGATGATTACGACAGTGAGTTTCGCTATCACGGTAAGCCGCTACCGGCGCTGAAAAGTCTCGACGCACCGCAGCGGGTAATTTATGCCGGAACATTCAGCAAATCGCTATTTCCTGCACTGCGCTGTGCGTGGCTGGTGGTGCCGGTGGAGCAGATTACGCAATTCCGCCAACAGGCGTCACTGGAGCCATGTGCGGTACCCGTACTGTGGCAGAACACACTGGCAGATTTCATTCGTGAGGGGCATTTCTGGCGGCATCTGAAGAAAATGCGTCAGCACTATGCTCAACGTCGGCAGTGGATTGAGCAGGCGTTGACGCAGCAGGGATTTCAGGTTGTGCCGCAAAAAGGCGGTATCCAGATGGTTATCAGCATGGTGGGCGACGATATTGCCCACGCGCGTAAGGCCAATGCTACTGGCCTTGCGGTGCAGGCACTTAGCGACTGGCGTATCCGCTCAAATGGGGAAGGAGGATTGCTGCTCTCGTTTACCAATATCGTTAGCGAAAGTATGGCGCAGCAGGTGGCACAACAATTACGCAGTGCCTTAAGTTAAAAACCCCGAAGTCAGGCTTCGGGGCCAGGGACGTGTATTTATTATCATTGTTTCACTACGATTTACGCATGCTTAACAACGCGCCGATAAAAATACCTACCGCAGCAGCTGTTCCCACACTACACCAGGGTCTTTCACGAACAAAAGAGTCTGCGCAGCCAACAGCATCGCGCGCGGCTTGCTGGACGCGAGTTCGACCATGCATCCGCGCCCTGGTTTCTTTCAGTAAAGCCTGAGCTTTACTGCGTGCGGCTTCGGCTTCCCCTTTGGCATCGCTGCCCCAGGACTTCAATACAGATTCCAGGCTGTCAGCTAATTGATTGACATCATTCTGAATATCCTGCACGCCATCATCGACGTCGTTGCGGTTCGGTCTGTTAAACATATGATCTCCCATCAGGATTCAATGTAATTTTCAGTGTAGACCATAATTTTCTTAACAGAGATTCATCGTGGCTTTATGGACTTTTCTGAAAGCGTTGTGAATGCTCAATCAGGTAAGGTAGGGCCGCGGTAGATAATAACGAGGATAAAATATGTATTTACGACCAGACGAGGTGGCGCGCGTACTTGAGAAAGTCGGTTTTACCGTCGATGTGGTAACTCAGAAAACTTATGGTTATCGCCGTGGGGAAAATTATGTCTATGTTAATCGCGAAGCGCGAATGGGACGTACCGCACTGGTAATTCATCCCACGTTAAAAGAACGTAGTTCGACACTGGCAGAACCGGCTTCCGATATTAAAACTTGCGATCATTACCAGCGGTTCCCGCTCTATTTAGCGGGTGAGCGTCACGAGCATTACGGCATTCCACACGGTTTCAGCTCGCGTGTTGCGCTTGAACGTTATTTACATGGATTGTTTGGCGAAGCCAATTAAAGACGCGACTGGCATTGCCAGTCGCGACAAAGAAGGGTCAGGCTTTTACCTGCTGGTAACTGCTGACTTTGAACAGGCGGCGGCAGTAATCAAGGAAGTAGCCATAGACCGCACCCATCAACATCGAAACGACGATGTTTGAACTGACCGCGGCCATAATCTGGTGCCAACCCGCGCCCACGACGAGTAAGATTGCCATATATACCGGTGACTGGAACGTCACATAAGCCAGAATATCCGCAAGATTTTTTACCCAGCCCGACGAGCCAACTTTGCGTGCCATTCGCATAAATAGATCGCGGTACATACCGTATGGCCATGCAATTAAGATGTTCACCGGAATCGCTACCAGTCTGGAATAAAGGGACTGTTCGAAGCTCATTCCGGAGAGAAATACTTCGATAAACATGTTCACGACAGAACAGTAAACAACCATCGCGAACGTATCTGCTACTGCATGACGCAAGCGTGACTGCGGTGAGAACATGCCCATGCTCCTTAATAAACGCGAAATCGGATGAATGTGAATGCAGTGGTTTAAATTACCGTTTGCACTTTCGCATAGCGTATATCGCTGGCTATGACTTATCAATTAGTGAAAAATTTTTATTTCTTTGGTTTTTGTAGATAAAATATTCCGTAGTGGCGCATTTTTTGTACATTCTGGATTTTTTTATGTCTTAAAAGATAATATTATTTTAAATCATTATGTTATGACGTGGTTCTGATATTTTTTAGCAAAGTGTACAAGGTGTGTTTACGCAGCAAAGCGTAGAGAATTCGGCTTAGGGGCGCGCCTGGCCTCATTCAGCATCTTTTATGTTGTAAAGCCTTTAATGGCAGCACAAAGTTTCAAGTTGACATGACTAATATGTATTCTTTTTATGTGCATATTTATGCTGATTGTGCGTTCCGTTATCGGCCGGGAGGTTGTATCGTACGCCGGAACACTCACCAGTCGCTGTAATAAGTAAGTTAAATGGCTGCTATATAATTTGCATATAAGCATTAATGTGTCAGCAAATAACGCACGAAATAATATCCCTTCGCGATTGTAAATATATTAAATTTTGTGGAAATATAATAAGTGATCGCTTACACTACGCGGCGAAATACTTTTTGTTTTGGCGTTAAAAGGTTTTCTTTATTATGTCTGGAATGTTACAAAGCTTAAATAATATCCGCACCCTTCGTGCAATGGCTCGCGAATTCTCCATTGACGTTCTTGAAGAAATGCTCGAAAAATTCAGGGTTGTCACTAAAGAAAGACGTGAAGAAGAAGAACAGCAGCAGCGCGAACTGGCAGAACGCCAGGAAAAAATTAGCACCTGGCTGGAGCTGATGAAAGCTGATGGTATTAACCCGGAAGAGTTATTGGCTAACGGCACCGCTGCTCCGCGTGCAGGTAAAAAGCGTGAACCGCGTCCAGCAAAATATAAATTCACCGACTTCAATGGTGAAACCAAAACCTGGACCGGTCAGGGCCGTACGCCGAAGCCAATTGCTCAGGCGCTGGCAGAAGGTAAATCTCTCGACGATTTCCTGATCTAATCCCTGGCGCCGGATGCCGCCTCTATGGCGCATCCGGCGTTGCTTCTCAAGTTCGCTGATTCCACGGCATCTTGTCTAATAGCCTTGCCATCCCGCAAAAACCGCTGATTCCTGCAAACATTAATCCTGCGCCGACAAATCCACTTAATAAGAAGAAGCTGCTATTAATGGCATAACCCAGTACGACGCCGATTAATATTAAGCCGCCAGCGGCGATCTGTACCTGACGCATTAATGGCAACGGTTGAGATTTATTTTCTGCTACCGGCAATCCCGCTTTTTTCCAGCCATCGATCCCATCTTCCAGTAAAAAGACCTCTGCGGGTGCGGCAATCGCTGCTAATTTATCAGCGTTATTACGGGTGCGTTTACCCGCCTGACAGTGGAATATAATTTGTTCGCTACGTAATTTATCTGGAAGACCGGACTGTTCTATCACGGATAGTGGTGCCAGAGAGGCTGCTGGAATATGTTCACGAAGATATTCGTCGGCATCACGAATATCGATTAACTTTGCACCACGCGCGATTAATTCTTGCGCGTCATGCGGTGAAATTGTTATCAAAGCCATCGTCACTCCTTACGGACAATAGATATTTTTCAGGGTGGCGATAATGGCATTTACCGCCTCATTTTTAATGGAATAAAGGATGCGTTGGGCGTCCCGCTGGCTGTCAATAAGTCCCTCGTCACGCATGCGAGCCAGATGCTGTGACGTGGCGGAGGCGCTAAGTCCGGTAATGCGAGCCAGTTCTCCGGCGCTGGTCCCAGGTGACCCGCAAAGCATGCACAGAATCAACAACCGTTTGGGGTGACTCATTGCTTTCAGTAAGGCCGCAGCCTGTTCGGCGCTGGCCTGTAGTTGGGCGAGTTCAGTCATAGTTATTTAAGTATTTTCTAAATTAAGTAAATTCTAAACTAAAAGTTCAACGTATACCAGCGTCAGCAGCGTAAATGAGGGTAAACGCGTAGGCTGAAACTGGCTGGTTCCGCTAAAATTATTACGCTTAAGAGATAAAATCTCTTTTTAAACAATGGTTAATTTTCTTATAGGGAGTAAATATGGGTTTCTGGAGAATCGTCATCACCATCATTTTGCCGCCGCTCGGCGTGCTGCTGGGCAAAGGATTTGGTTGGGCGTTCATCATTAATATCTTGTTGACGCTGCTTGGGTATATCCCTGGTTTAATTCACGCTTTCTGGGTGCAAACCCGCGATTAACTCTGTGCTTACTCCGCGGCGTTAGTGCGCCGCGTTCCTCTGCTACACTTTCTGAGTGTTTCCGTTAACGAACGAGGTAACTATGGGTCTGTTCAATTTTGTGAAAGATGCCGGAGAAAAGCTCTGGGATACAGTTACTGGTCAGCATGATAAAGACGATCAGGCGAAGAAGGTGCAGGAGCATCTGAACAAAACCGGCATACCAGATGCCGATAAAGTAAATATCCAAATTACCGATGGCAAAGCGACGGTGACTGGTGATGGTTTGAGCCAGGAAGCGAAGGAAAAAATCCTTGTTGCGGTGGGGAATATTTCTGGTATCGCCAGCGTCGACGATCAGGTAAAAACTGCGACACCAGCCACTGCCAGCCAGTTTTATACCGTCAAGTCTGGCGACACGCTTAGCGCCATTTCCAAACAGGTCTACGGCAACGCCAATCTGTACAATAAAATCTTCGAAGCGAATAAACCGATGCTGAAAAGCCCGGATAAAATTTATCCGGGACAAGTGTTGCGTATTCCAGAGTAATAGCGGTTAGTCCGCCATCGCCTGCTGGATAATGGGAATCGGCGTCAGCAAATGCTGGCGCATTAACTCACTGGCGCGCGCGGCATCCCGCGCCAGCACAGCTTCGGTTAAAATTTGATGTTGGTTGTGTTTATCTTCCAGCATTTCCACGGAAAGCACCGTTCGCCGCAACCAGATGAAGCGATAGCGCGCCGCCAGATCAAACAACCGTTCACGCATTTGCAGCAAATAGTGAGAACCACAGCCTGTCACAATTGCAGTATGAAACGCCTGATGACGCAGATCCCACTCATCAAGCATTTTCTCACTGGCGTCACAGGCCTCAAGCTTACTGAGCAGATGTGCCTTCGCAAGAACGTCAGCCTCCCACTCATCGCCACCGCGGGCAATCGCCAGACTCACCAGCATTGCTTCCATATTGGCGCGGGCATCGAAAATATCGAGCAGCTCCTGTTCTGACATAGACGCCACCCGATACCCTTTTTGATTCACCACCGTGACCAGCCGTTCTGCCACCAGTTGCGAAAGCGCTTCCCGCAACGGCCCGACGCCAAGTGCATAACGCGATGTCAGCAAACTCATCCGTAATTTTTCATCCGGCTGAAAATTGCCGCGAATAATATCGTTCTTCAGCCAGCGATAGCCATCCAGAGAGGTAATGGTCATGGTGTGACTCCTGATCATTATCAGCGCGTATTATGAATGGGTGTTTTTTGCCACATTATTAGCTTTTTCCAGCGAGCCATAATTGGCACGGTACAGATAATCCCTATCGCTAATAAGCCGGTGGAGATCACTTCTAACTGTTGAGCCGGACGGAATAGCATCACCACCAACACAAAAGTAATAAAGCCAATCACCAGCCAGGTGAGCCACGGATAAAGCCACATGCGCAGGCGAATATCGCCGCCTTCCGCCAGAAGGATTTTACGCATCCGTAATTGCGAAACGGCAATGACTAAATAAACCAGCAAGGCGATAGCGCCGGAGCTGTCGATCAGGAATTTAAACACTTTCGCAGGCGCGTAATAGTTCACCACCACCGTTAAAAATGCCGCACCGGTGGAGAGTAATACTGCCACGTACGGGGTTTTACTGCGGTTGATTTTACCCATTACCGCGGGCGCATCACCGCGACGGCTTAAGGAGTAGAGCATCCTTGACGCGGTATACAGCGCCGAGTTCAGGCAACTGGTTACTGACAGCAAAATAACGCAATCCATAATGAATTTTGCATGCGGAATATTCAGCAGCTCCAGCACGGAACGGTAGGAACCCACGGTTTTCAGTCCTGGCATATTCCACGGAATGAGAGCCACGACGACAAAAATAGAACACAAATAGAAAATAGAGATACGCCAGATAACCGAGTTGGTGGCGCGAACAATATGTTTATCCGGCGTGTCGGATTCTGCGGCGGCGATGGTGACAATTTCCGCGCCCATAAACGAGAACATGGTGATCAGCATCGCGCTTAATACCGCCCCGAAGCCGTTGGGCATAAAGCCGCCGCTATCCCATAATCTTGAAATACCGCTCACTTCTGCATATGGGTAAAAACCGCTAATCGCCACTGCGCCGAGGAAAATAAATGCCAGGATGGCAATCACTTTGCATATCGCCAACCAGAACTCAAATTCTCCGTAGTTTTTAACGCTTAATAAATTACTGCCGGTTAAGGCGAGGGTGATAACGAGGGAAAATAACCAGATGGGAATGCCGGGAACCCATGAGTGCAGGATCATGGCGGCGATGTTGGCTTCCAGTGGGATAACCAGTACCCAAAACCACCAGTACAGCCAGCCGATGGTATAGCCCGCCCAGCGGCCAATAGCTTTATCGGCATAGGTGGAAAAGGAGCCGGTGTCAGGCGTAGCAACCGCCATTTCCGCCAGCATCCGCATAATCATAACCACCAGTAGCCCGGCGAACAGATAGGCCAGTAATACCGCCGGGCCCGCTTCGGCGATGGCGACGCTGGAACCGACAAACAGACTTGCGCCGATAACACCGGCAATAGACAACATGGTGACGTGGCGTGATTTCAGCCCGCCGCCTAACTCATGTGGTTGCGATGATTGCCCCATCCTGAATCCTCTCGAAAGTGTGTCACTTGGGAGAGCGCCCCGACATTTCCCGCGTCGGGTCACGCGTTTAATTGTTATTGATTCTTTTTGCCGGAGAGCGGCTCCGCCTTACCCGGCCAACATAGATTTATTCCTGTTCACGTACAGATTGTCGGATGCGGCGTAAACGCCTTATCCGACCTGGATTCTCGTAGGCCGGACAAGACGCAAAGCGTCGCCTCCGGCATGGTGTGCCGATTGTCGGATGCGGCGTAAACGCCTTATCCGACCTGGATTCTCGTAGGCCGGACAAGACGCAAAGCGTCGCCTCCGGCATGCTGTGCCGATTGTCGGATGCGGCGCAAACGCCTTATCCGACCTGGATCCCCGTAGGCCGGACAAGACGCAAAGCGTCGCTTCCGGCATGGTGTGCCGATTGTCGGATGCGGCGCAAACGCCTTATCCGACCAGGATCCCCGTAGGCCGGATAAGACGCAAAGCGTCGCCTCCGGCATGGGTACGGACCTACTGTTTCGCTTCAGCAAAACACTGGCTGATGATCTCCAGACCCTGATGGATCTGAGCATCTTCAATGGTGAGCGGTACAAGGATGCGCAGCACGTTGTAATACGGGCCGCAGGAGAGAAGAATCAGGCCCTTATCGCGGGCGCGAGCCACGATCCCGGCGGTGAGTTTTGCGTCCGGTTTGCTGTGATCGCCATCTTCAAACAGCTCGATGGCGATCATCGCTCCCAGGCCGCGTACGTCGCCGATCTCAGTGTGTTTTTCGGCGATCGCCAGCAATCCGTCTTTCAGCTTCTGCCCCAGGTCGTTGGCTTTTTGCAGCAGATTTTCCTGCTCGAACACCTTCAACACTTCCAGCGCGGCCACGCAGGCAATGGGGTTACCCGCATAGGTGCCGCCCAGGCCGCCCGGTGCGACAGCGTCCATCACTTCAGCGCGCCCGGTGACGCCCGCCAGCGGGAAGCCGCCCGCGATGGATTTCGCAAAGGTGGTGAGATCCGGCGCCACGCCCATCTGCTCCATCGCAAACAGCGTGCCGGTACGCCCCGCGCCGGACTGCACTTCATCGGCAATCAGCATGATCCCGTGTTCGTCACACAGCGCGCGTAAACGCTGCATAAAGGCTGGCGTTGCGGCGTAGAAACCGCCTTCGCCCTGAACCGGCTCAATCACGATGGCGGCGATATCTTCCGGCGCCGCATCATTTTTGAAGATTCGGTGGATACTGGCGATAGCGTCATCTTCACTGATGTCATGCAGCGGGCAAGGATAAAGCGCGCGATAAACATGGCCCGGCATCAGGCCCATGCCCGCAGAGTACGGATTCACCTTGCCGGTCAGCGCCAAAGTGTAATGCGTGCGCCCGTGGTACGCGCCGCTAAAAGCGATGGTGCCGCTACGTTTGGTGGCGGCGCGGGCGATTTTCACCGCGTTTTCTACCGCTTCGGAACCCGTGGTGACCAGCAGCGTTTTTTTGGCAAAATCGCCTGGCACCTTGTGATTCATAATCTCGCACAGCTCCAGATACGGCTCGTAGGCCAGCACCTGGAAGCAGGTGTGCGACAGTTTTTTCAGTTGCGCTTCCACCGCCGCCACTACTTTAGGATGCAGGTGCCCGGTGTTGAGCACCGCAATCCCGCCCGCGAAATCGAGATACTCACGGCCTTCAACGTCCCACACCCGGCAGTTTTCCGCGCGGTCAGCGAAAATCGGGTGAATTTGCCCAACGCCACGGGGAATCGCCTGACTGCGGCGCTGCATTAACTCTTTATTGCTGCTCATTCGCGTTCTCCAGTTAAAGACCGATGCACATATATTTGATTTCTAAGTAATCTTCGATGCCATACTTCGAACCTTCACGACCCAGACCCGAGGCTTTGATACCGCCGAACGGGGCGACTTCATTGGAAATAATGCCGGTATTGATGCCGACGATGCCGTATTCCAGCGCCTCGCCCACCCGGAAGACGCGGCTTAAATCACGGGCGTAGAAATAGGCGGCAAGGCCAAATTCGGTGTCATTGGCTTGCGCAATCACATCGGCTTCATCTTTAAAGCGGAACAGTGGGGCGAGGGGGCCAAACGTCTCTTCTTTCGACACTTTGGCGTTGGCCGGAACGTCCACCAGAATGGTCGGCTGGAAGAAGTTGCCGCCGCGTTCGTGCGCTTTACCGCCGCAAACCACGCGCGCGCCTTTCTCCAGCGCATCGGCAATATGCTCTTCCACTTTTGCTACCGCTTTTTCATCGATCAGCGGCCCGATGGTGACGCCTTTATCCAGCCCGTCGCCGATGTGCAGTTTGCCCACCGCCTGCTGCAATTTTTCGGCAAAACGGTCATACACGCCGTCCTGCACGTATAAACGGTTGGCGCAAACGCAGGTTTGCCCGGCGTTACGGAATTTCGAGGCCAGCGCGCCTTCCACGGCTTTATCGAGGTCGGCATCGTCAAAGACGATAAATGGCGCGTTACCGCCCAGCTCCAGCGACACTTTTTTGATGTCTTTCGCGCACTGTTCCATTAACTGGCGGCCAATTTCGGTCGAGCCGGTAAACGACAGCTTGCGCACCAGCGGGTTGCTGGTCAGTTCGTTACCAACTGCGCCCGCCGAACCGGTGACCACGTTAAACACGCCAGCCGGAATGCCCGCGCGATTCGCCAGCTCCGCCAGCGCTAGCGCAGAGAACGGCGTCTGACTGGCGGGCTTCAGCACCATCGTGCAGCCTGCCGCCAGCGCCGGACCTGCTTTACGGGTGATCATCGCCGCCGGGAAGTTCCACGGCGTGATAGCCGCGGTGACGCCAATCGGCTGCTTGATCACAATCAGGCGCTTATCGGCCTGATGACCGGGAATGGTGTCGCCATAAATGCGTTTGCCTTCTTCGGCAAACCACTCAATAAAAGAGGCGGCGTAGCTGATTTCGCCTTTCGCTTCAGCCAGCGGTTTACCCTGTTCGAGGGTCATCAGGCGCGCTAAATCGTCCTGATGCTCCATCATTAAATTGAACCAGTTGCGCAGAATGGTGGCGCGTTCTTTAGCGGTGAGCGCACGCCAGGCGGGCAGGGCGCGGTTGGCGGCGTCGATAGCGGCGCGGGTTTCATCAGCGCCCATTTTCGGCACGCTACCCAGCTTGTCGCCGTTCGCCGGATTGGTGACGTCGATGACCTCGCCATTGTTGGCGTCCAGCCATTCCCCGTTAATCAACGCCTGCTGGCGGAATAAGTTAATGTCGTTAAGTTTCATTGTTACGTCCTGTTTTCAAAGGTTATTGATTAAATGCGGCGTGTAAGGCATCCACACTACGTGCCGCTCGCAGCGTGCGTCCGGGGTTACTCTGGCTTGCCAACAGCGTTTGTACCTTGCTGACAATATGCGCACCAATAGGAATTGCTGATGTCGCTGCCGGGGAGGGCGCATTGCAGGTGTGGATCGTGCGTGGGGTGGTGACAAACAGAAAATCGTCAATCAGCTTGCCGTCCGGCGATACCGCCTGCGCCCGCACACCGGCAGGCCAGGGCTGGAGATCGCTTAACGAAAGCCGGGGACAATACTTTTGCACCAGCCGCAGATAGCCGCTTTTGCACAGCGAGTTTTTCATCTCGCCCAGTCCTGAGCGTAGATGGTTTTGCAGCACCCGGCGAATCCCCGACGAGCCCAAAATCTCCAGCGTGTCGCTAAATGAGAAGTCGCGCTTGCGATAGCCTTCGCGTTTGAATGCCAGCACCGCGTTTGGCCCGACGGTGACGCTGCCGTCGATCATGCGGGTGAGATGAACGCCCAAAAATGGCATTGCCGGATCGGGAATGGGGTAAATCAGATGGTTAACAATCTGGTTATACTCCGGCGCCAGGCGGAAATACTCGCCGCGGAACGGGCAGATAATAAAGCCCGGTTCGAGGCCGAGCATTTTCACCAGTCGGTCAGCCATCAGCCCGGAACAGCTAATCAGCGTCGATGCTTCATATTCGCCGCCCTGACGGGTTTGTATCACCACGCCATTTTTATGCTCACTAAGGCCGCTGACTTCGGCGTTATAGATAATCTCGCCGCCTCTGGCCTGGAAGATTTTTGCCATCGCCGCCGTCACGTCGCGGTAGCTGACAATGCCGCTGGACGGCACAAAAATGCCGCCGAGCCCGGTGATATTCGGTTCACGCTCGCGCAGCTCGTCGGCGTTTAACCACTCGCGTTCAATACCGTTCGCCGCTGTACGTTCCCATAACGCGCGCATCCGTTCCATTTCGAGATCGGACGTGGCAACCAGCATCTTGCCGCAGTTGTCGTAGCGAATGCCGTTTTGATCGCAAAAGGCTTTGGTGGCGCGGTTTCCCGCCAGGCAAAACTGCGCCTTCAGGCTGCCGGGCGTGTAATAGACCCCGGCATGGATCACGCCGCTGTTGTGGCCCGTCTGGTGACAGGCCGGGCCGGACTCTTTTTCCAGCAACGCAATGCGGGCGTCCGGATAGACATCAATCAGTTGCATGGCGGTCGACATGCCGATGATGCCGCCGCCAATAATCACAAAATCATACATCCGCTCAATTCCTTTGCGCTTACTGATGCGTCTGGTAGTGGTTAGTGGCGTAAGCGAAATAGCCACGCTGGCGCATCAGTTCGCGACGCAGATCCGGATGCGCGGTAAAGCGGTCGCGACCGTGCAGCCAGAACAGATTGTTAATCAACAGGAATTTGCCAACGGGAACGGGCACAGAAAGAATCCCTTTGCTGGTTTCAATGGCATCGGAAAGCTCGCTCAACCACACGCCTTCTTCGAAGTCTTTCGGCTGGACGAACTGGTCGATATAACGCATCACCGGGCGACCCTGCTGATCGACGTCGAACACCGGATGGAATACATCTTTACTGACGTTTTTACTCGGCGGCGCGGCAAAGCGCATTAGGCGACGCGCCAGCGGGTGGCGGAAATAGTGGTCCAGATGTTCCCAGTCATCGAGATGCAGCAGCAGCGAATTTCCGCCCTGCATGTTTTGCTCGTCGATTTTCATCATCAGCACGTAATCGGTGATTTCTTCAACGTAGGTACCGTCGTTATGCAACTCCATCACACGGTGCGGCTGACGCAGATAGCTGTCTGAGTTATCGACATTTTTCACTACAAAACGCGCGTAGTACTGACCGCTCATGGCGTCGAAATTGGAACGACCAATCAGATGCGCCACCGCCGTTGCCAGCTTCACCATCTCATCTGCCTGCGCGACATCATTGACACCCACCGCATTGATCAACAGCGCACCTTCAGCGCGGTTTAGCAATGTCTTCAACAGCAACGGTTGCAGCTGGTTCGCACAGAGATCGTCAAGAATTTTGCCTACCCGAAAACGCAGAAACGATTTGTACTCCAGCGCCTGCACGGGCCACTCGGCAACCTGCTCGAGGAACTGTTTGGTCGTCTGTTCGGTGAAGGTGAGTTCCAGCAGACGCGGGGATTGCGCCGACGGGGTGAGGGTGAATCCGCTATAGTCCTGGCCTGAGTCGACAGCGTTGTTTTGTACGGCGGTCAGTGCATTCATCAGAAGCGATCCTCTTTTGAGATGTAGGGTGACATGGCGATGCTCATTTCGTAGCCATAATCTAAAAATATCTACATTTCTGAAAAATGCGCACAAAAGTTACATATTGTTTTCTTATTGTGATCAAAAACAACAAATTAATAACAAAAAATGTAAGGGATAAGAATTGGGCTGAATATAAATATATAATTAAAACAATATATTAATTTCGGTTTTATCCAGTTTTCGATCTGATGGCATTTGTTTGCTCATTTGTTGAAATGCTATTTAAACTGCTTTTTCAGAGTTCGGAGTTACTTCAACTTACTGAGTTCCGTATCGACTAATGTGAGCAAGAACAATCCCATTCAACCGATGTTATTTGATGACATCGATAACAATCTTAATGAACAAACAGATTCCGGGAAGACTGGCTATGGAGGCTAATTTTTCTATTTCTGGCAACGGGTTAATGACAGTTACCATTTTTCGAGAAGCTGATACTGACCTGAGGGATGCTGTATATGTCTGGACTGTAATTGAATGGGGTTTACACACGATGGAATCTGGACCAATAAAAAAGCCCGCATCAGCGGGCTTTAATGTCACAGGGAGTCGCGACTCCGTTGCGTATCCTTTTTTGTCTCCTCACCGTCTGGTCGGTGTCCTGATGAGACTTCTAACTTCCTGTTTTTGTTGGTGTTGTGATAACACCATCCAATCATGATTGGCTGGCGGAGTCTGAATTTGGTTTGTAATTAATTGAATTTACTTAGGAAAATCCTGGTTCAACTTTTCGGTGGTGCCTATTTAGGTGCCTAAAAGTTTTTTCACCCTATTTTGGTTAGTAAAAGGAAGAGACATAGGGAAGGAGATTGACGCTACTTAAGTGCTCATTATCCCCGTAGCTCGCCTTGCTCTGAGAATATCGGTAGCGCTGAGGAATGGCGTTTGATCCTGCCATGAAAATCCCTTTCGGTCGATACGAACCAGTTCGTATTTTTCGACCAGGAAATTTACCGCATCAGCAAGTGTTATTCCCGCCTCGATATGTTCTTCGATAGCAGCGTCGTCGTGGAATGGCGTGTCGTTGAGTGTGAGGCCGTAATGCTGCTCCAGCAGATACGTTAACAGTTGCTGCCAGACCTGTACGGGCGACAGGCGTGACGAAACTGGCATCGTAGTCGGTACAGATAAAATGTGCATGAGTTGAGTCCTGATAAAAGAAGAGAAGCTGTTACTGGCTCGATGTCTGAGGATAAATAACGATGTAAACGTAGCCATGAGAGCCGAGAGTATCCGCCTCGCAGGTGAGGCCGTTATGATGCAACGTGACGCAATGCTGATGGTGTGGATTTAGTTCACCGGTTGTCAGCATCAATTCAAGCTGTTTCATCACTAGCGGAAATGCTTGATCCAGACGTAGCGCCTCCTCCTCATTAAACGCACCGCTAATATCTGCACGGTCCGCCAGAAAATGCAGGCGACAGCCTTCCTGCACAAGCCTTGCACCGAAGCACGGCGTCATGTCGCGCTTCAGTCCCCATGAATTTTTCATTTTTCTACTCCTTAATATCAGTTAGTGGTGATGCACATCAGGCGTGTATACGGGCCATGGTTGTCACAACGACGTTCTGCATAAACCGCCAGTACACCAGAAATCTCCGCGATATCCTGACCGGTGTAATGACTGGCGCTGCCGTGCCACTGGTATTTGCCTGTGCAGTAACGAAAGATCCGGGAATACGGATGCTGTCGCTGAATTGCTATCGCGGCCCTTTTATCGATGATTTTCATGGTTGCCTCATAGCCAGCCACGTTCAGCAAATGAAAGTACATCACCGATACCGACAATAAGATGGTCCAGCACTCGTACCTCTACTATTGCTAACGCTTTCACCAGATGTTGAGTGATGCGTTGATCCTGTTTACTAGGTTCTGTCTCTCCGGATGGATGGTTATGGGCAAGAATCACAGCGGCAGCGTTATGGCGTAGCGCCAGTTTCACAACTTCACGCGGGTGGACTTCAGTATGGTTAATCGTGCCTGTAAATAGCGTCTCGCATTGCAGAAGACGGTTCTGATTATCAAGATATAAAACAATAAAAACTTCGCGCTCCTGCAAAGCAAGACGTAGTTGTAGCCAGGTTTTCGTGAAGGTTGTGGAATTAAATTGCTCGCCAGGCTGGCGCTGATATTTTTCCAGTAAGCGGAGAGCGCGACGAATGGTGCGTGCTTCAGTTACCGGAAGATCATGAGGAAGATTTATTTCTGACATGACGGGGCCTTAGAGGTAATAGTAAAAGTTGTTTACGAAGCAAGTTGAAGCATATTCTCAGCCATCACCCATAGAGCGCGATTAAGCTTTACGTCTCCGTCGATACCTTTGACCGCACGGGTTTGAGCACGCCTACCTTTCGTCGTTCGTCCCGATAGCCCGCCTTTTATCAAGTTCTCCTGAATGCGTTGGTAAGTAGTCCACAGGTCATTGCTCTCATCCTGCCAGCGGCGCGGGGAAAGGATCTGCGATTCCGTCACCGGTTGATGCTCTTCACCAAAGCGATAGGTTAATGCTGCTTTCGCCATCGCCTGCTGTGCTGGTGGCGGTAACAAAAGCGATTGCATGGCATCGCGCTTCTCTTCCACCCAGTCGAATATCCCCAGCACTTCGTAAGCCCCGTCAATGACTTTCTCCACCACATTGCCTTTATGTGGCACACGTACCTCACCAAAACTCTCACCGCAAATCAGTCCGTTCTGACAGACTGCACGAAATAGCCCCGGCAACATCTGGTATGCGCTGGAACCATCATGGCTGTTGAGCAGAATGATTTCCGGCACCT
This sequence comes from Escherichia sp. E14V7, assembly GCF_004212225.1. NCBI lineage: Bacteria > Pseudomonadati > Pseudomonadota > Gammaproteobacteria > Enterobacterales > Enterobacteriaceae > Escherichia > Escherichia sp. E14V7. The sequence goes on along the minus strand of NZ_RHJJ01000023.1, from coordinate 43,662 downwards.
GCTTACCGGTGATTTGACCTTCACGGCGCAGGCGCAGCATGTGTTTCGTGTGCTCTCGCTTGCTCTGGTCGCGCACTCGAGTCTGGCAGGCAAAGAATGGCTGAAAGCCTTCACGCTGCAGGTTATCAAGCAGGGTAATGGTCGGGATGTAGGTGTACCGCTCACTGCGTGATTCATGTTTTTCTTCGCTGAACACACTCGGGGCATAGTGCGCTAGTTCATCTCGGGTTAATGGACGATCACGGCGAACGAGATTGACCGCACCAAAGCGGCTTGCTAATCGCATGGAATAACTCCTTATTAATAAAAATAAATCCCTTGTTCATGATTGAGCAAGAGTTGAATGTTTTTAATGATAAAATAACGTTATATTCGGTTGGGTAATATAGGCATGATTTAAATTCTATCTGATTTTTTATTATCTATTATATGTGATAACTCCAGACTGAAATTTAATGTTCTGGGGTTTTGATTTACCAGAAATAATGGTTTTCTTCTTTTATTGCCATCTTTGCGATTTGTGGATAGCTAATGGCGTTTGTCTATGTAGGGATCATGTAAGAGTTATTGTTAAGTGATGATAGGTTAGTTATAACAGGACCCATGCTAATTAAATATCATGAAGTAGTTACTTTATGTTGGTAATGTAAATCGAAGGATGTAATCAGTGGTGAGGGTAGATTATGTATTGTGATATAACAGACTTTGTTCCGAAAACTATTCAGTATAAATATATCAAATCCTATGGACCCCTAAATAAATATCAGCTAAAACGGATAGAGCAGACAATTGATAAAGCACTGGGTGAATACCCAAGGGTGATGGCAATAAGGGTGGAGCTTCATATGCCCGTACGCAGGCCGCTCTGCGATATGCTCCTTGCCGATGATTATGCCAGAACAGATGCTGCTGCAATCTCACGGTTCAATGCTTCACTTAATGCGAAGATAAAGCACTATGAGCTTAAACAGAAAAAGGCAGGTAAGCGGGTACGTGAAACTTCATCTCGTATTGTGTGGGCTAGGGAGTTCTGTCCTACGAATAATAAAAAACACTATCACGTTTTGCTTCTACTTAACCGGGATGCTTTTAATAGTCTTGGATCGTTTGAGAGTGATAATGGAATACTGCTTCGTCTTATCCGTGAAGCATGGATGAGCGCTATTAATTTGATTTATCCTAAAAATAAAGAACTGGTACAGATACCTGACAATCCATGCTATTACATAAGTGCAAAAAACGGTAAGCAAAGTGAAGCTTACAGAGAGCTGATATTTCGCTCAAGTTATCTTGCTAAAGAGGAAAGTAAATGTTTTACAGATGGGGAGCGAAATTTTGGTTGTAGTATTAAGTGAAGAAGTACAGTGGGTTATAAGACTTGTTAAGTAAAGATTTTTTAAAAGAACAACAGTATCGATTATATTTTCGAAGGGGGTGTGAATATCAGGAGTGACTCAGTGAGATATGTCTTAGTTATAAATAAATTGATAAGTAATTATTAATAGTCGTGAGGTTAAATTATTTTCAATTTCGATGATGCTTACAGATTGATGTTTTAAACTAATTCAGTCCGATGCAATCTAATTCCACTGAGGTGGCTTCACAGCATAAATTTTAACGTTTAAGTTGCTCTCCTGCTCTTCATCCAAATGATTCACAGGAGATAGAAATGAACACTAATCCACTTAATACAAATTTCTTGAAACTTAAATTTCCACCACTTTTTGAGGAAGTAACACAGTCCACACAAGCCATAACGCATGCACCGGCAGAGTTGATCACAGGAGTACAGTTGTCGGTAATGTCACTCGCCGCTCAGGGTGTGGTTGTGTTTGAACACAGTGATGGAAGAAGAAGCCCTGTGTCTCTTTACAGCATTATACTGGCTGAATCAGGGGAGAGGAAAACGGCAGTGTGCAATCTCCTGCAGAAACCGATACAAGACTTTCAGAAAAAGCAACTGAAGAATTATGAGGAGAAAATAAATGTCTATGAAGCTGATTTGCAGTCATGGGCTGTCTTGAACAAAACTATTACCCGCCAGATTAGGAAAAATATCGAGAAAGGAGGTGATAGTGTTTCTGAGCAGGAGAAATTGAGAAAGCATTACATTAATAAACCTACCCCTCCAAAGCGACCAAAGCTTTTATACAGTGATGCGACACCTGAGGCTATCATCCAGGGACTGGTTGAAAGCATAGGTACGTCAGGTTTAATCTCCGATGAAGGCGGTGTGATTTTTAATGGGCGGGCGATGGGTAATACACCTCTTTTTAATCAACTCTGGGATGGTGGGATTGTTGATGTGGAGCGTAAAGGACATCGTCTGAATGTTGATAATGCCAGACTTATGGCGCTTATAATCACCCAGAGAAATGAGTTACTCCTGTTCAGGAAAAAGCATGGTGCTCGTGTCCAGGGAAATGGTTTTTTTGCCCGCTGTCTGTGGTCTGTAACTACATCAACGCAGGGTATAAGAATGCATCAACCTGATGTCCACGTAGATACCAGCGTTCTGGATAAATTTAACAAACGAGTTGAGGAATTACTTGAACAAACGCTTGCCGGAACCACTCCTTGTGTTCTGCATTTTTCTGCTGACGCGGAGAGGCGCTTTGCACAGTATCAAAATGAAATTGAGCAAAGGATATTAACCGAGAAAGGAAAGCATGATGCACTTCCGGGAATTTTATCAAAGCTTCCTGAGAATGCTGTAAGGCTGGCAACACTGATGCACTTTTTTTATGAATTCAAGGGTGATGAGATTGATGTAGCAACACTAAACTATATTTTTATGATTATGGAATATTATTACCAACAAGCAGTCAATATTTTGACTGCCAGCCTGAGTTCCGATGAGGAGGACGCTAAAAGACTCTGGGAGTGGTTAATGACAGGCCATTTCTCGACGTCTACCTCAGTCGCGAAGTCAGAGATAAGACGTTATGCGCCCTACCAGCTGCGTGATGTAGTCCGCTATAACAAAGCGTTAAAATATCTTGAGGATATTGGTAGGATATATATAAAAAAGTATAAAAACGGTAACGGTACTGTCAGTCAAGTGATTGATATCAATCGTTAATGTAAGATATGCATAACTACTCCTCTGCTTTTCCTGCTCCGAAGAGCAGAAATCGCAGGGGGGTATTGCCTGAAAATTTTTCTGCATGAAAAGCACACTTTGTATCCGTATAGGAAAAACCAGACGACAACAGTGTAAACCTTACGGTTAACATTTTAACCCAGGCCTGACGACTGTCAGGTTCGTGCTGATGCTTTTTATTTTCTGTGAAGCAGAATGCTTTGCTGAATGACATTTTGAGTTTCTGTATTACAGGAGTGATTGATGATTAGGTGCCACCTGAACAGACTGATGGGTGAACGCAGATTAAAGGTTGCCGATGTGGTCCGCGATACCGGTCTTCCGCGTAGTACTGTCACAGCGCTCTGGAAAGATAACGCCACCCGGATTGAGTTGCCAGTGCTAAGCATTCTCTGTCATTATTTTAATTGTGATGTCAGTGAGTTACTGGAATTTACTTCTGATGAAAATCACGTTGAATTATCTCGTCCAGGAAAGGGTTTAAATAATTTTTCACATCGTGTCTGGTTTATGCGTAAATAAGACAAAATCATTAGTGAGCTGTATTTTAATGTTAATGATTTTGTCATTATTAATTTTAGATTTGTTGCTTTTTACCAAAGCTTTGTTTATTCATGGTTACCATTTTAAATAATTACAAGCAGCAGTGTCTGCTCTATATGAACAGTTTATTTTAGCTGCTTCGTAGCCGATTAAACCTATAATGGGGTTATTGTTTTCATTGTTGTTGTAAATATCTTTTAGGAGGTTATCTCCTTGTTGGTTGGCCCAGCTCTGAGAGTCATTATTAAAATCAAAATAATATTTTGCTGAGAGCAGTTGGACGGATTGCTCGGTATCTGGCAAAACGCTCCAGATAATAATTTGCTTAACTCTGATGATTTCATTTTCAGCCAGTTTTTTAGCAGCACTTAAACCTTCTTTCAACTTTGAATTGTCTGGTTCTTTCTTAAAGCAATAAGGATCACTTCCATTGGCGACACAGGCCTCATTGTATTGGTCTATAGAGCGCTTGGCGCTTTCTATCAAACTGGCGTAGCCATTAGCAAACCGAGTCATTTCCCTTTTCCAGATACTATTAGTTGCAGATGCCGACATATCACACGTATAAGTAACAGTCTGGCGTCCTTGCTCATCGGTTCCATCTTCACATTTAAATGATTCACATCGCTGGCGATGCTCTAATGCAGTCCCCAGGGTTCTGGTTGAGTCTATATTTGATAATACCTGTGATTTTATAATTTCCTGATTGTCTGAAGCGGATACATTATCACAGCCAGTAAGAATAAATATTGAGCAACTGATAAACAATACAGTAAGTACTTTTCTTTTAGACATGAGTGATTCCTTTTGAAGTTTTGGTAAATTACGTGGCCTTGACTAAATCAGGCCTGATAAGATGGTTAATCTGGTTTTAATGAATGAAGGGCATATGTTCGATGCCGGTATAAAGTAAATTGCTCCTGGCATTGATCGTATTGGTCAGACAGGCGTGACTTTCAATTTCTTTACCCATAGGGTTCATGATACTGATATGAGCATCAGGCTGACCTTTGTACTCTTCATAAGTGATAGCCATAGCGCCTTCTATATTCTCTCCAGTTCCTCGCAATACGAAGACTCTATTGTCAGTAACATCATTTGCGGTGATGGACTGCTGCGCTTGACCTGAATTAGTGTCCAGTTTGATGACTACGCTGCCTTTATCAGAACTTTTATCCTGTGATTTATAGGTAATATATACGGTGTCTTTTTTATGACTCAGTGTCATAACCCCACCAGTATCAAGTGTGCATTTTAAATCCCAGTTTTCCTGACCAGCCTGCGAAGAACAGCTTAACAACATTATTAAATATAAAGATGTGTTTATTTTTACAATATTCATATAGCCTACTGATTAAGTGAGGAGATTATTCTTAATTGATGAAGTTGCTCCTCTATAACTATTATTTATTTGATGAATAATATTTTTTATATGAACGATGATTAGCCGAGTTCATTACATCATGGATATAAGGAACATGAGGTAAGGATGAGATGAACCGCTCACCCGCAGTGAGATGGCAGATGTCATCTCTGCGCACAAAACTCTCTGTGGTTAACTTCACCTGGATGATGCTGGCTACTGGAATAACCCTGATTATTTCGGCCTGACAGGCAACTAAATACCATTTTCCTTCCGTGTGAATAAGACGATAAGGTTCAAAGACCGCGTGAGAATCATTGCCAGTCAGCAAATGGATACAGTTTTGTTGACAGATCGCCTGTATCAGCCGCTGAAAACATTCTGATGACACAACCGAGTCAGAATGCGATGAAGGCCAGATAAGGCAGGGAGAATACGACGTTTCACCCGTGAGGTAATGCATCAACCTGCGATCAGGTGACGGAAATAATTGAGAGATTCCGGTGTTACGCATAAACGCCAGAACATCTAACGAACTGTCTGTAAAGCGTTTCCCGTCAAGTCGCCAGCGCCCATTCTCACTAACGATATTAAGGTGGAGTAATCGCTGGTGGAAATCTCGCTGTAGCGTTCGTTCAGATACTCCAAACTCTTCTGCCAGGTTTTTTAGGTCAAGAGACTCTCCTGACAGTAACCGGCTGATTATCTGTGTCAGCCTGATGGCAAACCGGTCATAACGAGTCGATGTAGTGTTCATCAGAATAATGTCCATGGATAACTTACTGTTTTTAATAATGTTATTATGAATCATGAGCACGACAGGATATGTCGTAGTAACGGGAGGAATAGAGAAAAAACGTCCAGACAAATAACTAAGTAATATCCTGATTAACAATAACTATTTTTTTCAGAGACAGAACTGAAGCAGGTCGCGACATATCCTGTCGCTGAAATTCATAATTTTCAGGTGGCTTAACTCAGTGGGTAGATGTATTAGAAAAACCAGTGCCATATTGCGGTAGCTGCATTCTCCAGCCCTTCTCTGAGCACTCCCAGCCCGTTGCGTATCACGTTGGGGAGAGGTATGGCCTCCAGAATCCTGCTCAATAATTCTCCCAACAAATCCGCGAAATCCTTTCGGGCCTTCGTCTCCGATTCTTTGGTGCGATGTTCTTTCCTGATCTGGCGAAAGACACCACTGGTAGCCTCTGGTGGCAGGGCAAAAATCATTGTTTCAACTATACGAGACATGTTGTAACCGGTTTTTGCTGAAACTGCATGCACCGGGTAAGGGGTAAAGAACTGGCGGGAAACGGCAGCACTTCTCGCTGTGAGCGTCATGAGTTGCTCCACTGAAGGAGATCTTTTTTCACGATCCCATTCCAGTGATGGCTCGGCTTTGTCAGCCTGGTTGATAACAAAAACAATGCTGTCTGTCGATACGCCACAATCCAGTAGAAAACGGTGGAACTCTTCGTCTGTGGTACAGGCTCGGTCATCGGCTTTCATCACCCAGAGAATGAGATCCAGCTTCGGTAACTGTTCCTGGTACATCTGGCGATATATCTCATCATGCTTAAGTGATTCACCTGCGCCCGGCAGATCGACCAGCGTCAGGCTGCGTCCTCCTGCGTTCAGGGTAAAATGCAAAGGTTTACGTGTGCAGCCTTCTGCATGGCTGACTGGGCTGAGAGGATGTTCAAAAAGGGCATTGCAAAGCGAGGATTTTCCGGCACCTGTTTTGCCCATGATGCCAATCACGGGTTCGTAATGAATACTCTGGCGTATATGCTCCAGCACCAAATCGGAGATATGTTCAGGAAGAATGGATAAAGGTTGCTTCAGGACATTAATGCCCCGTTCAAAGGAATCAGACATGTAGCCTCCGGAATGAAAAAAATTCGATACTGCAACTTCGCTGCAATGTATTCATTGCGGTAATACAGGTCTGTTTTTTTTTGCATTCGAATTACGGGGAGGAATGTGGTTTTGTGGAGCAAACCGGGGCATTGCCCCGGTTCACTGATACGGTGAAATGATATCTAACGTCGCATTACCCATTCATTCAGTTCTGACTCCAGCCAGCCAACGGATTGCCTTCCCAAGCGTTTTTGTTTTGGAAATGTTCCATCGTAGCGTGGCGATTTTGGATTAAGCCAGTCGTATACGGTTGAGCGTGATATTCCCATTTTTTTCATGACATCTTTTAGCCTCAAGATCCTTGGTGAATCAGGAGTGTTTGCGTAACTGGATGTATGTAAGGAGGGAGGGTTCTGTAACATTTAGGCTTCCTTAGTATGAGTTTGTTCAGGTGGGTCCATATTGCCAACCACGCTGGGGCTGTCATACACTGGAAGTAACATTAAAATAAAATCACTTTAGGGATTTACTTTTCATGAAGGATGTGGATGCGAATTTTTTTGATGATTTCTATCTGCAAGTTTGTACCGCTTGTGAGGACAAACTTCTTGAGTTGGAATGGAAACGTGAAGTCGAAAAAAAGGAGAGCAACCAGGATGTTCTGCGCACTTACAGGCAAAGAGCCTATGATAAAATTGAAGAATTTAAAATCATTGAGTATTCAAAAATACAATGTCAATATTTTGTAGATATGACTAATAGCGACAATATACGCTACTCACAAGAGTTTATAAATGTTGATGGAGTAATGGTTGAGAAACCTTTTGTTTATAAGAAAACATATGCAGAATATCGGATTGAAATTCGAGGAAAAATGGACGGGTATAAACTGACAGGATTAGCAAGACTATATGATCCACATTATGAATATATATATCTATCTATGGCTTTAGAAGATTTTTACTGGGCGCAGTTCCAATATTCATTGGGCAATAAAAAAGAAAGTTGTAAGTTGCTTCTTGATGCTTATTCTTATATGAATGTCTGTATTTCGCAAGATGATAACCGAGAATCACCGAGTTTTCATCAATTAAGAAGTGGTTTTGATAAAGTATGCAGAAGAGCGCGTTCAAGTGCTGGAGGGAAGAATAAACTTGCAGAACTTGAATATATTAAAGATACAGTTGTGATCTTACTTGGGGATATTCCTTTACATAGCGACTGGAAAAATAAACGTCAACTTCTTGAATATTTAATTCCCTATATTTGTAATAATGATAAAAAGGTCAATCCAGATAAATGGATAAATGATACAGGCGATAGAGAGGAAACTATCCGCCGCAGACTTAATAAATGGTCTACAGGTGATCTAAAAGTAGAGATTGATAAAATCCTAAAGAACAATACTAACAATTAATATTTTTATGGTTTTGATATTTTTATGTCTATCAGGAGGGCTACTATACGAACAGTCTTGATGGGTTTTGAAATTACATCGCTATGAAAATACCCCACATAAATCTATTGGAAAACCAATCATTGTTAATATGACTATTGTTATGATGACTGTTGTAATTGTGTCTACACGAGAAATTGAATAAAATTTATAGGTTTGACGTAGCCTTGGTGGTAGTCGAAAATATTTATTTAAATGGGCCTACATTTTGCAAGAAGGCCCATTTACGTCAGGGGTAAATTATATATCCCATAATCGCGCAGATTAACCGGTAATCACTCACGTAGAAGATTTCCGGATTCTCAGTGCTTTGTTCACCGATAAAGAAGACTTGAGCTCTCTCTTTAGCTTTTTTATTTACTGCTTCTTTTGCTTCTTCCTGCACAGTTTCAAGCTCATTCAAAAGCATAGTCTTTTTGGCTTTTGACCAGTCTCCCCACTCAATGTGTAGTTTATAGCTACGCGAGGGCTTAAACTTACCAGATTTGTCTTTTGCCCATTCTCCCGAGAGCGGAATGACAATTCGGTTTTCGTCTTGCTCAAATTTCTGCCATAACAACTGCGAATAAAAAACTCGGCGCTCAGGGTAGGGTTGAACCGGGTCTTTTAGTTTTTTAAACACGGTCATGTAAGTATCGGCACTAATATCTGGGATATTTAATGACATACCACGGTCATACGGGAAGCGAATAAATGCCCTACAAATCTGGCGAATAGCATTAACCGGGCGGCGGGATTGCCGCGCTGGAGCATTTCCCCCGCTGGATGCTGACGATGTAGAACGTATTGGATTGGTGTTGTTGTCGCTACCAGTAGTGCCAGGATCAACAACGGGTCGTTGTTCAATCAATTTTAAGCCTGCGGGCATCAAACCCGGTGCGCTGTCTAGCATGTTGCGGACGCTTTTTTTCTGTCCCTGCTTAACCACTGTGCTTTCAGCATCTGCATCACAGTTAATATGCTCTTTTCCAGGCATTTTATTAAACGACGGTCTTTTCTTACTTCCTTTTTGCCAAGCGGAAGGATACATCTCAATCCCACATCCCCAGCATACGTAACCGTTCGTATCTACAACATCAAGTAACCAAAGATCTTCTGCCTCAATAATCTCACTGGTATATTTATTACGTGCAGATTCCATGATTTCTCCTTTAAACAGAATTCCTTTGAAGGCGGCAACTAGCCTTTATTCAAACCGTTGTTCCAATGCCTCATCTTCCAATCGCTCAAGTTCTTTTTCCTTTTCAACCCAGTCAGTCAGTTTTTCATAAACAGCTCTAGCCGACTTAGAAATGTCTGCACGCTCGTGGGTGACCAACTGGCCTATCGCTTCAACCCTAGGTTGCATCACGTTCGCACGACTACCGAACCATGATGAAGGTGCTACGTATTCGGCAAAGATCTCAAGGACGGCTCGTGGCTCGGGTGAGGCTTCTAGAAATCTCAGAGCATCATCCTGCAAGCAGATAGGACTTTGCTCCCCGTCTTTTGACCATAGATTAATACCTGAAGCGACTGAAGCCCAAACCTGAGGGTCTTTAGTGGTCCTGCACCATTCAATCAAAATATCTACATCGATTTTCGCAATAGGAGACTGATGTGAATCATCATGATTGATGAAATGCAGCCGCCTCTGTTGTTGATCCTCCGTACCATCAAAAATGCGACTGAGAAATTCTTTTGGCATCCATGCAGCGGTGATACCGATAGCGTCTTCGAAAGAATAAATGTAGCCAAAATGCTCATCAACAACAGCGAAGATTGTATTCAGCCATTCTAGTTTTTCAGCCTCGTTGCCATCGAAGCGCAATGTGGCATCGATAACACGTTCCATTGCATAATCCAGATATCCGCCGAGATCGTTGTGTTCTCTTTGGAACCTCTGGATTGCAGCGGATAGTCCGATTGTTCGTAGCGCAAGACCTAGTGTATCCGTAGCATCTCCTTTATCAGCTAGTTTCATACTCAGTGCTTCCAATACTACTTCATCACCATTCGGTTTACTCAGCAGCCTTTGAGCAAGCTCGAGGACCCTGCTTTCTGGCAAATTAGAGAATTGCTCACCCCACAGAATTGCCCCATACATATGGGGCTGTATGTCAGAGTCATCCAGAAGCGACATGCAACGATCAAGATCGATTTCAGTAAACTCCTGCCAAGGATGAAGGTTGACTAATTCGAATCGAAGTTCGGAATGTTGTGCACACTGATCGAGCAGTTCCTGCGCTAATGCTGAATCGATAGAATGAGTCTCTTCAATGAAACCTCGAATGACCGAAACATCACGTTGAGATTTGTGTTGTAGATCCAATTGAATGACTAGTTGTTGCCAATAAATTCGTAGGTCAGGAGCCCCGTTAGCTAAGCCTTTACCAAATTCGACGCGATACGGCATTCCATCCCGCAAAAAAAGATTAGGGCACAACTCATCAAGTCCATGGGAAGATACTGCAAATTCGTGCCCCAACTTGAAAGCTTTGGCACAAAGTATTTTCCTGATTTCACTGAATTTATTAGGTCCTTGGTGCTCATAATCAGCATCTAGAGCCCAAAAATCGCGCCTATTACTGAGTACATAAGCCATGATTGCCGAAACCAAGTCTTTAGGTTCTAATTCTCGTTCCAATGTCACAAGTATTTCCGGCAATGGTTCTACGTCTTCGTTATCTTTTCTTTTTGTATGGAAAAAGTAGATTGTTGAGCGGACAGCTTTCCAGCCTTCACCCCAAGGGCGATGGGCATGTAACTTACGAGCCGCATCAATTAATTTTGACCTTATTCCTCCATGACGCCAAATCCAGCGAAATTTATCAGCCAAGATCCGCCTGGCATCATCTTCAAGCTCGGGCACTCCTGAGGTTCCTAATCTCACCAAAATATCGATGAAGGCGAATAGCCACGCAACAAGTTCATCGTAACTGGGTCGAAATCCATAATCTCTTGGCCTAGCACCAAACTCATTAATTCCGAATCCTGTCCACGGAGGTCCGCCGAGAGCAGTTTCAAGCATTTCGATCCCCATCCTTCTACGTCCGGCCATACTTGAATCAATGCATTCATTCATGATCGCAACACGTTGTTCTAAAGAGGCATGGGTACCGGATAGATAAGGTTGGAAAAACCTCTTTATCTTATTTCGAGCCGAATCATAATTATTGCTCGCGCTTTCCTGGTCTGCGATACGGATTAAGAGCTTAATGCATCGTTCAAAGTATTTCGATTCATATGCAAGTAACTGCAACAATTTGATAATTGCTGTTCGTTGTGGGTTGTAGCGTGATTTAAAATGCTCAAAATTAGACGTAACAAGCGTTTCTTCAATCCTCTCAAGCAAAGCTCCCGGGGCAACTGGAGCGATATAATTCAGAATGCGTGTCGATACATCATCTAGGTCTATTATTTTTCCAAGCAGCCCTTCGGGCTGTAACCAAGCTTCAACAATCTCTTTAGCCACAGCATGGCTATGCAATAGTCCCAACCTGTGCGCGAACGACATCAATAATCGTTGCCGATCCGGAGCTTCAAAGGTCGTTCTAAGTTGATCAATCGGAATACTATTAAGTGCAGATGCTGCCAACTTGTTAGCAATGGCATGGGGAAGGATGGCTCTCCAGTGGGATCTTTTCTGAACAACGTGACGTTCCATCAACTTCGTAACAGCTTTGAATAACTGGATTTTGGGATACCCAGAGAGCACACCCAATATTTCCAGTTCATCGGTAGCTGCATCTGGACTAGATATCGAGAACGAATACACCAGTGACAATATTTCAGCTTGCTCCCGTAAATGGCCGTCGGGATGATTACGTTGTTCAAACAAGCGATTAAACAACTGCGCATCTGAAAGTAGGGCTAAACTCTCACCTTCTTCCACTCTTTCCGCTATAGCCAAAGCCACTCTTGCATTCCCATCTGCGAACTCTGCAATCCGACGGGCATTATTCTGACCAATAGAAGGGAAGCGACGGATAAGAAGTTGCTCTGCCACGTCTGGACCATCTGTCTCAATGTGGATGACCTCAGTTGTCTGTGGTTTGTCATCCCTAATGTCGTACTCGATCGTGATGAGACTTACTTCTTTCCCTGCGGCTGATACTTTGCTGGCAAGCGAAGCATGGAGTTCTGATGGGCAATTATCAAGGATCATAATTGCTCGCCGGCCTTCAGCGAGCAGGTTATCAAGCATTGCTGTAGCCGACGGTACTGGCTCATAGCCAGTATCAACATAAATAGCTACTGTTCGGTCAAGCGCATCTGTTCCAACAGTTTCATCAAAGAGCGCCTGAACGATTCGAGTCTTCCCAACACCAGACAATCCTGTAATACGAACAGCCTTGTTTGTCGAACGGATCAGTGCTCGCATTGGGTTAATTGCTTCATCAATTTTGAGTTTTTGCCCCTTTCCCGATGGTAAAGTAATGGTTACGCCTGGGGCTGAGATTAAAGTGTCTATAACACCTTGTGGTGGATTGCTCCAGGCTCCGTAGGGTTGCCAACCGGAATACCCTTGCCCAAGCTTTGCTTTTACCCACAGCATGACTGATGGATGTTGGCGCAACCATTGGATGAGTTTGGAGCGGTCGTAGAAATCAAGATGAAGATAACTTTCGTTAGGATCATCTTTTACTGCATCCCTCATCGCTTTGAGACGATCCTTCTTTCCTGACGGCGAGCAATCATCACCCAGGCTGACAATGATGTAACTGCCTTGCTTTCTGGCTTGTTCAGAAATGATGGGAGAAAGTGCTTTGCCGGTGCCAATTTCCCTCTCAATTGCAGACTTAGGCATCTTATGTTTCTTTGCCTGAAAGACCGTATCAGGTCTTACAAGAAAGCCTGCTTTCAGTTGATCAATTGGAACCTGAACATGGATGTCAATTCCTCCGTCAGGGGCTGTAATTGAACCAGACCAATTTACACATGCTGGGCTATGGCCGTGCATTGCCACTTCAGCTTCTGCTAGCCGAGCGATCAGCTCTTCCAGCTGGATATCGGAGAGCCGAAGTAATTCGTCCTTTTCAATGTCAAAGATTGCCACTTTTAAACCCTATAAAAGATATTGCGACCATAGAAAAAGTTGCTCTTAGTCTAACCAATGAGGGAAGAGATGTCCGCTGAACATTTACAATTAAAACCATCCACTTCAATTGGTTAAGATGTTCTGACTCAGAACTGTGATGTCGATCATACCTACTTTTACGTAGAGCTATCAGTATGTATGAAACTAAGGTCTAGTATGAACAAAGGACAGGCTCATGCTTAATATGACTGTGAGGTTAACGAGCATTCTAGGTGCAAAAAGTTCCACTAACTTGATGATTTGTTATTCTTGAGGTGGTTTAGTGCGAGTTTAAAAATTTGGCTAATGTTTAAGATCAAGAAATAAGTCCGGATTTTTTACTCTTTAGCAATTTTGTTAGCATTTTGTGTACATTAAAAATGAATTTTTAATATTAGTTTTTTTTAGATTTGGTTGTTTAAAATTTTATTGGGTGGAGTACCAATATGAAATGGATAAAAGCACTTAACCTTCAGCAATGGGCAGATTCTATTCCTGCAAAAGTTATTTTTCCAGCACTAATCGCTGATCTTATACGTGCAACGACTAACAGTATTACTGAAATTAGATTTCCTAATGGTGATAAGGGACAGGTTAGAGGTTATGACGGTGTACTTAAAGCCGAGGGGGTGGCCCCCTATGTTCCTGATGGCGACTCATTCTGGGAATTTGGTGTTAATGAAAAATTGCTTGATAAAGCTAACTTTGATTACGAAAAAAGAACACGCGAAGTTGCTCCAGAGATACGTCTAAAGACTACTTTTGTTTTCGCTTCATTAAGAACATGGGATAATCCTAAGGTAAAGCTTGAAGACTGGCTACAAGAGAAACGCAATAGTGGTAAGTGGAAAGACATCAAATTAATTGATGGTTCTATGCTTGAAGATTGGCTCGGTGTTTGCCCTGCTGTAGCTGCTTACTACGCTCGCTACCATCTTGAGCTAATGCCACAGGTTGGTGTTAGAAGCATTAAGGAGTTTTGGGATGAATTTTCCACTAAATTTAATCCCCCTTTAACTGAAGCAGTCTTGCTGGCGGGGAGAGAAAAGCAAAAAGAGCGTTTTCTGAATGAGTTACGAGAAAATGGTCGAAAAATATCTTTAGCTGCAGATTCTCCGGATGAGGTTATTGCTTTTGCGATTGCAGCTATCAGAACCACTGAAGCGGAACTTCGACATTCCTTTCAAAGTCGAGCACTAATTATTGATACGGATGATGCTGCAAGACAGCTTTCTGGAAAAAGAGGAATGATCTTCTTACCACGTGATCGAGCAAGAGCTTTAGCCGGTTTATTACAGCAAGCATCTATCACAGTAGTAAGTGCCGGAGCCGATGAAACACGAACTGATCACGAACTTCTGATCCGCCCAGATAGTATATCTTTAGGTAAGGCTCTTGAATCTATGGGGTTTGATTCAGATAAAAGTTATCAAATAGCGCGGCAGTGTGGCCGAAGTTTGTCTGTTTTGGCTCGCCAGATATCAAGTAGCACGGCTGAATCACCTGAATGGAAAGACAGCCCTGAGTTGCTCCCTGCTTTATTAGCTGGTGCATGGAGTACATGTTCAGAGAAAGATAAGTTAATTCTCAAGCAACTAGCTGGCTATACAGACTATTCTCAAGTTGAAAATCCATTAAGGCTATTAACAAAGCGCCGCGATTTTCCAATTGATCGAGTGGATGATATTTGGTCATTGCGTTCGTCGGTAGATGCTTTTGTACATTTAGGCTATTTGCTGGGTGAAGAACACCTGGAGCGTTTTGAGAAGGCCGTAAGAGAGGTTTTTTCCTATATTCCTGAACCACCAAAGGCCGAAGATCTGTTTGTACCTGACAATGGTATTAAAACGTCTTATAGCTCGTGGTTACGTAATGGAATGACAACAGTTTTGCTACATATGGCAATACTACATGAACAGGCCGAATTCCGGGTTACTGGTATGACACCCCAAGATTTTGTTAACAAAATAGTTCAGAGTATTCCGGGACTTGCTAACGACCATCGACTATTTGTTAGTTTGCGAGATCAACTTCCGCTGCTGGCAGAAGCTGCCCCTGGCCCTTTCCTTGATGCCCTTGAGCAATTGCTTAAGGGCAATGGGGAAATGATTGCTCCAATATTCAATGAAGATAAAGGGCTGTTAACTCCTCGAAGTCATTATCATGGATTAAAATGGGCATTGGAAGCCTTGGCTTGGGAACAAACATATCTATTACGCGCTGCAATCTGTCTTGCAAAACTCGCTGTAATAGATCCCGGTGGAACTTACTCAGATCGCCCTCTTAATAGTTTAAGAACCATTTTTCTGGCATGGTCTCCTAATACGTGGGCACCAGTAAAAGTTAGAAATGCAATTATAAAAAAAATTATCACTATTGTTCCTAGTATTGGGTGGAGTTTGTTACAAAATCTCCTTCCTCGCTCCCATGATACCTCTGATCAAAACCAAAAAATGAAGTTCAGAGAGTCGGATAAAGATGTAGAAAAACTAACGTGGGGCGTTGTTTGGGAGGGGCAAATCTTTATTATCCAAGAAGCAATTAAACTTGCAGGTATACTCCCAACAAGATGGGAAATCCTAATCTCTCATTTAAGCTCATTCCCTGAGAATGCAATAGATGAAACACTTTCTCATCTTGAACTTTGCCTTTCTCAACAAACTGAAGAGGATCAGTTCATCGTATGGGAGGCTTTGCGTCATGAGTATTCTCGCCATAAAAAATATTCAGATGCGAACTGGGCATTTAAATTTGAGTCTATGGAAAAAATAGCGAAAATACTTGATAATTATAAACCAATTGACATGGTTAGAGCCAGTTTATGGATTTTCAATGATTGGGATTCTGATATTGAAGAGTCAATTGAAAATGCTGGCGGAATTTTTTCTTCTGTCGAAGAAATGCGAAGTGAAAAACTTAGGGAAATATACTTTACTTTAGGTTTGTCTGGGGTGAAAGACCTTTTTCAACAAGTTAATAATGTTTTTATTGCAGCAAGGCATATATCAGCACTCTCGTTGGATGAAGAAAAATTAAATGATTTGTTTGTAATGCTTATTAACAACAAAAAAAATATTGATGAAGTTTGTGGGTTGTTAATGCAATATGGTGTTGAATGCTTTGGTGCTGAATGGCTTAATAAAATAAAAGTGTATTTTAAACAGTTTAAAATTACCCCTGATAGGGCTGGGAAAATCTTAGCATCGTTAAGAGACTCACAAGAGATATGGAACATTATTGAAGGGTTTGAAGATAACATCAACGAAAAATATTGGTTGCAAAAACAACCCATTGCAATGATGGGTAAAACTTCGGATTTATTTGTCCTTATGGATAAATATATAGAAAGGGGCCGGGGTCTTGCTGCTATTATATCAGCAAATCAACGCCTTTCTGAGATTCCATCTACAACACTTTTATATCTTCTAGATATAGTCGTTAAAGAAATAAATAGCCAGGATATCCAATTTGATACAATGCTATCGTACTATGTAAAAAAAGTTTTTGATGAACTCAAACAACGTAACGATGTTTCTGAAACAGATTTGGCATTTAAAGAAATGACCTACTTGCCTTGTTTTCCGGATAGAGATGAGCCACTTATCCTGCATCGTCTAATGATGAAAAAGCCAGAGGTTTTTATAGAAGCAATATGTATTGTATATCGTAGTGACGAAGATGAACAAACAGAACCATCGGAGTTGGAAGTTAAAAGAGCTACTTCTATATACAGATTACTTGAAAAATTACGAATACTACCAGGGCAGATAGACAATGAAATTGATCAAGATAAACTTGAAGATTGGTGTGAGAATGTACGCCATTTAGCAAAATTGCATCATCGCCAAGAAATCACTGATCATGTAATAGGAAAAATTCTGGCACATGCCCCTAATAGCTCAGTAGATAATTCCTGGCCACATGAAGCAATTCGGCACATCATTGAAATATTATCTTCTGATGAGTTAGAGCAAGGTATACAAATTGGTAGGTACAATAAAAGGGGGGTATTTGCTCGTATGCGTTACGAAGGTGGAAACCAAGAAAGGATATTAGCTGAGCAGTACCGAGAATGGGCAAATTCAATTCCCCACTGCGTCCGTACTTCTGCAATGCTATTTAGAATCGCTGACGAATGGGAATACTCAGCAAAAAACGCAGATATTCGAGCCGCCAAGGCTGATTTAAAATAGAAAGATTCAAAACAAAAATTAGAATAAATCATAAAAACCCTGCTTAAGAGCAGGGTTTAACTTCTTTCAGCGTCATTTAAACTTGCAGACCTTCAGGTTAATCTACCAAAAACAGAACGGGTTTTAGCTACGACATGTCATCCAACTAACCGCATTGCCTTTATCCCTCCTTCAATCATACTACCGTGATCTGCAGCCATCACAAAATCAGCCCACCACTGCATCATAGGCCGTCGCTGCTCAAGATAATCACTACGGTTATACGCACGACGAACCTCATTCTTATCCACATGAGCAAGTGCAGCCTCAATAACATCAGGTGGAAATCCCTGCTCATTAAGGGCCGTGCTGGCGATAGAACGCAAGCCGTGTGAAACGAGCACTCCACCAAAACCTGCGCGTTTTAGTGATGCGTTTACGGTCTGACTGTTCATAGGCTGGTTTGGCTTGATGCGGCTGGGAAAGATAAATTCTCGATTTCCACTTAACGGCTTCATCATCTCTAGTATCGCAATAGCTTCATCTGACAATGGAACAGTATGGTCGCGGTTCATTTTCATGCGTGCTGCGGGAATCTTCCACTCTTGCGCTTCTATGTCTACCTCTTCCCAGCGAGCCTCAGCCGCTTCGGCAGGGCGGGTAATAGTAAGAAGTTGCCACATGAACAGGCATCGTGTGGAAAGGCTAATGCTGGCTGTTCGCATTGTCTGCATCAGTTGAGGTAGCTGATCCGGTCGAATGCTGGGCATGTTCTTTTTCTGAGGCTTCTCGAAGGCTTTACCGATATTAACGCTGGGAACAGCATCAATCAGCCCTGTGTTCTGGGCATAGATCATGACCTCATTAATACGTTGACACAGGCGACGAACAGTTTCCAGTGCTCCTCTGGCCTGAACCGGTTGTACGGCCTGAACCAGTGTATGAGCTTTAATATCTGTAACGCTAACGTCGCCGATCGCAGGAAAGACATCTCTTTCAAGAGAGCGCCAGATATCTTCCGCATAGTCCTCTGTCACACTGGCTTTCTTCACATTCCACCAACGTTCAGCTACGAGCTGGAAAGTATTGGTTTTGGCTTCCAGCGAACTACGCAATTGTTCTTGCTGATGTTCCTGCGGATCAATCTGTTTAGCTAGGAGTGAGCGGGACTCTGCACGGTAGTTTCTGGCATCGGCAAGGGTAACTGACGGGTAGGGGCCTATGCTTTTCTTTGCTCGTTTCTTGGTGACAGGGCGAATGTAGCGAAACTGCCAGATTTTACTCCCGCTGGATTTAATGAGTAGCTCAAGGCCATCGCCATCATAGAGAACGTAGTCCGCTTCCTTGGGTTTAGCAGATTCGATTTCCTTAACGGATAGAGGTTTGGTTTGTCTTGCCATTGCCGGGTTTCCATAGTTTTAGGCACCTCAAAAACAATAAAGCTTTACGAGGTGCCTAACAAGGTGCCTAAAAGGATCGGATTTAATTAGTTGGCATCAGACTTCGCGGGACAAATTGAGGGCACAAAAAAGCCCGCAGGGCTTGCGTCGTGCGGGCTCTTAGGACTTCATCGGATGACTCTGGTAATCACCGATGGAGAATTTTGGTGGAGCTGGCGGGAGTTGAACCCGCGTCCGAAATTCCTACATCCTCGGTACTACATGCTTAGTCAGTCTTTACATTCGCTTGCCAGCTGCGGACAGACACGCCACTAACAAACTAGCCTGATTAAGTTTTAACGCTTCAACCCCAGGCAGGGCTTCCACGCGATCTCTTTTGGGTTTGACCTCTCTTGATCCCCGTCCTAAGAGCGGAGGCTAGGGAGAGAGGGCTCTAAGCAGGTTATTAAGCTGCTAAAGCGTAGTTTTCGTCGTTTGCGACTATTTTTTGCGGCTTTTTACGAGGCCAACCGCCCCTCGGCATGCACCTTGGGTTTCGCAAATCCCGTCGAATCCAGAATCAGCCCCAATGTGTAGCGTTAAGTATACCAGATTTTTGAGCGCCATGACTAGCCCCAAAGGCGTTATCATCCTGGAATTAGCGCCTGCATAGTATGATTTTTCTTCGATTAAGCAATGGGATGGCTACATCAGTGTCAGATTTGACAGTCGACAAGATGTCCATTCGCGCCACCGGATAGGGAGGCGCGGTGAAGATTTGATTAGTATCGCTTATATAGGTTTAACGGTGCGCGTTTTTCATGATACGTGCTTTATCAACCTGCCATTCGCGTTCTTTGATATCAGAACGTTTATCGTGTTGTTTCTTACCTTTCGCGACGCCGATTTTTACTTTGCACCAGGCATTTTTCCAGTACAGGGAGAGCGCCACTACGGTATAACCTTCACGGTTCACTCGGCCATAGAGAGAGTCAAGTTCGCGCTGGTTGAGAAGCAGTTTGCGGGTGCGAGTAGGGTCGCACACCACGTGCGTGGAAGCCACTGCCATCGGCGTGATGTTTGCTCCAAACAGGAACGCTTCTCCGTCGCGCAGAAGGACATAGCTGTCGCTAATATTGGCTTTTCCTGCGCGCAGGGATTTAACTTCCCAGCCTTGCAGGGCAAGTCCCGCTTCGAACTCTTCTTCAATAAAGTATTCGTGACGGGCGCGCTTGTTAAGCGCGATGGTCGCTGAACCAGGTTTATGTGCTTTTTTCTTCGTCATAAGCGTCGTGAATCATCGGTAATCTGAAATCGAAAATACCCCATATCAATCCTGCGGGGGACAAGGCTCTATCTTAGCATGAACCGGATGTTACCCAGCGTCGGGATAGCGTTTTTTTTACGGCAGGATAAATGATATTATTTGTTGGATTTTTGTTGATGGAAATTGTTATGCCTCAGATTAGCCGGACCGCACTGGTACCCTACAGCGCGGAGCAAATGTATCAGTTAGTGAATGACGTTCAGTCTTATCCTCAGTTTTTACCAGGGTGCACTGGAAGCCGGATTCTGGAGTCCACTCCTGGGCAGATGACCGCTGCGGTAGATGTGTCTAAGGCTGGGATCAGCAAAACGTTTACTACCCGCAACCAATTGACCAGTAACCAAAGTATTCTGATGAGTCTGGTTGATGGACCGTTTAAGAAATTGATCGGCGGCTGGAAGTTTACGCCGTTGAGCCAGGACGCGTGCCGTATTGAGTTTCATCTCGACTTTGAGTTTACCAATAAGTTGATTGAACTCGCCTTTGGTCGCGTGTTTAAAGAGCTGGCAGCTAATATGGTGCAGGCTTTTACTGTTCGTGCAAAAGAGGTCTACAGTGCCAGGTAAAATTGCCGTTGAGGTTGCTTACGCATTACCCGAGAAACAATACCTGCAACGGGTAAGATTGCAGGAGGGCGCGACGGTTGAAGAAGCAATTCGCGCCAGTGGCTTGCTGGAATTGCGTACCGATATCGATTTAACTAAAAACAAAGTCGGCATTTACAGCCGTCCGGCAAAACTGAGCGATACCGTGCATGATGGCGATCGAGTGGAGATTTATCGTCCTCTCATTGCCGATCCGAAAGAGCTTCGCAGGCAACGAGCAGAAAAATCAGCGAATAAATAACAGACAGAAAAAAGGTGCTCATTGAGCACCTTTTTTAACGTCTTTGAGAGCAACTTTATTATTAGTTACCACTCAGCGCAGGTTTGTTATCAATGTTGGTCAACACCCCGCTACTGTTAAAGGTCAGCGTCAGCGTTTGCTGCGTTACACCTTCATGACCTGGTTGCTGGCGGAAGACATAGAACCAGGTATTCGTACCAAATGGATCGGACATCAGCGGTGTACCCAATGCGTACGCAACTTGTTGTTGCGTCATGCCAACACGTATTTTGGATACGTCGTTAGCGGTCAGATAGTTCCCCTGGTTGATGTCAGGACGGTAAACCACTCGCTCCAGAGTGGAACAGCCTGCGGTCAACATCAATAGTACTGCTGCTGCAGCAGTCAGCGTTTTACAGCGCATAGTGATTTGATTCCTTTTCGGGCCCGAGCAGTACGTGGCTCATCTGTAATATGCCGATGATAATAGACCTTTCATCACTTTAAAACCTTTTGCTTTCCGGTCTTACGGCGTTTTGCTGTTTACTCTGACCGTGAAGCAGGAAAAAAGTTTACGCCGCAAGCAGTTCTTTCGCATTCGCCAGTGTGTTACGTGTGACTTCACTGCCGCCAAGCAGGCGCGCCAGCTCCTGTAACCGCGCTTTTTTGTCCAGCGACTCCATATGAGTTTCGGTCATCGCGCCATCGGTTTCTTTGCTGACAAAATAGTGTTGATGACCGCATCCTGCGACTTGCGGCAAATGGGTAACACACATCACCTGGGTTGATTCGCCAAGCTGACGCAGCAGTTTGCCGACGACTGCCGCTGTTGGACCGCTAATCCCTACATCCACTTCATCAAAAATCAGTGCCGGGGTTTCCATTTTACGCGCAGTGATGACCTGGATTGCCAATGCGATGCGGGACAACTCACCACCGGATGCGACTTTGGCAATAGGCTGCATTGGCTGACCTGGGTTGGTGGTTACCCGAAACTCAATACGATCGGCACCGTCAATGCCCAGGTGATGCTCGTCAAATTTAACATCAATCGTAAACTGCCCATGCGGCATAGAGAGTGCATGCATACTATCGGTGATCAGCTGTGCCAACTCATTTGCATAATGCTGGCGTTGCTGGTGTAACGCGCGTGCCGTTTCCAGTGCTTGCTGATGATGTTTCGTTACCGCCAGCGCGAGCGTCTCTTGTGAGTCGGCCTGATCGTCCAGTTGCTGCTGTTCTTCCAGTAGCGACTGGTAATACTGTGGCAATGCCTCAGGGCTGACGTGATGTTTACGTGCCAGCGAAATTTGTTTTGAGATGCGCTGTTCAAGTTCAAACAGTCGGTTGGGATCGAGATCCAGACGATCGCAGTAGTGGCGCAGTTCGTCGCTGGCTTCAGAAATCTGGATGGTAGCTTCTTCCAGCATATCAAGTACGCCGGACAGTTTGCTGTCCATGCCAATCAATTCACTCACCAGCTGTTTAGCCGTGTAAAGCTGACTTTGCAGGTTTGCGTCTTCACCGTCGGCCATTAATGCCAATGCATTCTGACTGGTAGTCAGTAATTGACCGCTGTTCGCCAGACGTTTGTACTCTTCGTCAATTTGCTCAAACTCTCCGGGCTGCGGATTAAATTCGTTAAGTTCTTTTAATTGGTATTGCAGCAGTTCCGCACGGGCGGCGCGTTCCTGACTTAGTTGTTGATGGTGCGCGAGGTCGCGGCAGCTTTGATGCCACAACTGATAACGTACGGTCATTTCCTGGAGCAGAGAGGTTTCATTGGCATAGCCATCAAGCAGGAATTTTTGGTGCTCGGATTTGGTGAGTAATTGATGAGCGTGCTGACCATGGATCTGAATCAGCAACTGACCCAGTTCGCGCAGTTGTGACAGAGGAACAGCTGTACCGTTGATGAAACCACGGGAGCGACCATCGCTACTGATTACGCGACGAAGCAGGCATTCACGGCCATCTTCCAGTTGGTTTTCTTCCAGCCAGCGCAGAGCCGCTGGCGTATCTTTCAGTGAAAAACGGGCGCACAGGTCAGCGCGAGCAGCGCCGGTACGCACCATGTCGGCTTCAGCGCGACCACCGAGACAAAGGCCGAGGGCATCTATCGCAATAGATTTACCCGCGCCGGTTTCACCGGTTATTACGGTCATGCCGCTGTGAAAATCAATCTCAAGCTCACGAACGATAGCAAAGTTGCTGATGGTCAGTTGTGCCAACATAGTCGTTTTCCTGTATGAAAAACCATTACTGTTATTGCGTACAGTATAAACTGGTTTTATATACAGTAAAGAGGCTGGCGTAAAATTAGAATAATTTTTTTGACCAGCCGAGCTTGGTGCTTAATGTATTGAAATAGCTGTAATCTTTCGGATGAATCAGATTCAGATGATAATCACAGCGACGAATCAGGACATCTTCACCTTCCTGAATCGGCAGGGCTATCTGGCTGTCGCAACTGATTTCCAGGTCGTTACGGCGATGCGAAAAACGCAGACGGATCGTGCTGCTGCTGTTTATGACCAGTGGTCGTGCTGACAACGTATGCGGGAACATGGGCACCAGGGTAATTGCATCCAGAGAGGGTGTCAGAATAGGACCGCCCGCAGAGAGGGAATAGGCAGTGGAGCCTGTTGGCGTTGAAATAATTAGTCCATCAGATCGCTGAGAGAACGCAAAGATCTCGTCGATATACACTTCGAACTCAATCATATGCGCCACTTTGCCTGGATGAAGTACCACTTCGTTAATCGCAGTGCTGATGCGTTTCTGGCAATCTTGCTGACAGACTTGCGCTTCCAGCAAAAAACGTTTCTCGCTGATGTAGTGGCCTTCCAGCACATCGGCTAATTGTTGCTGGGCGTTATCGGGGTCAAGGTCAGTCAGGAAACCCAGGTTGCCACGGTTGATTCCAATAACTTTAATATCGTAACGGGCGAGTGTGCGCGCCGCGCCCAGCATATTACCGTCGCCACCAACGACTACCGCGAGATCAGCCAGTTGCCCAATCTCCGCGAGCGTGCCAGTTTTCACATTCTTCAGTTGCAGTTCGTGAGCGATTTGTTGCTCAACGATGACCTCGTAACCTTTTGTGCACAGCCAGCGGTAGAGCATTTCATGTGTTGTCAGTGCAGTGGGGTGCCGTGGGTGTCCCACAATGCCAATACACTTGAAATGATTATTCATTTTTCCGAGGTCCTTGTTGCGAAGATTGATGACAATGTGAGTGCTTCCCTTGAAACCCTGAAACTGATCCCCATAATAAGCGAAGTTAGCGAGATGAATGCGAAAAAAACGCGGAGAAATTCATGAGTAGTAAAGAACAGAAAACGCCTGAGGGGCAAGCCCCGGAAGAAATTATCATGGATCAGTACGAAGAGATTGAGGCAGTTGAGCCAGAAGCTTCTGCTGAGCAGGTGGATCCGCGCGATGAAAAAATTGCGAATCTCGAAGCTCAGCTGGCTGAAGCCCAGACCCGTGAACGTGACGGCATTTTGCGCGTAAAAGCCGAAATGGAAAACCTGCGTCGTCGTACTGAACTGGATATTGAAAAAGCTCACAAATTCGCGCTGGAGAAATTCATCAACGAATTGCTGCCGGTGATTGATAGCCTGGATCGTGCGCTGGAAGTGGCTGATAAAGCTAACCCGGATATGTCCGCGATGGTTGAAGGCATTGAGCTGACGCTGAAGTCGATGCTGGATGTTGTGCGTAAGTTTGGCGTTGAAGTGATCGCCGAAACTAACGTCCCACTGGACCCGAATGTGCATCAGGCCATCGCAATGGTGGAATCTGATGACGTTGCGCCAGGTAACGTACTGGGCATTATGCAGAAAGGTTATACGCTGAACGGTCGTACGATTCGCGCGGCGATGGTTACTGTAGCGAAAGCAAAAGCTTAATTTCTGTTTTCGTAATAAATCACGGCCCAGCATGCGAATGCCGGGCCGTTTTTTTTACTCCGCCACACTCTCGCGCAGCGGTTTTACAGGAAAAACTTTTACCTGCTTAATCATATTGTCCTGAACGTCGAGAATATCGATATCGTACTCGCCAATACGCACGCGGGTGCCTGCGACAGGGATCTCTTCCAGTGCCTCAAGAATGACGCCATTAACCGTGCGGGCATCATCTTCCGGTAGATGCCAGTTAAAGGCTTTGTTAATTTCTCGCACGTTGGCGGTGCCATCGATAATCACCGAACCGTCGTTTTGCGGAGTGACTTCTTCGGCAAGTGTTGGCGACATGGACGTAGTGAAATCGCCGACAATCTCTTCCAGAATATCTTCAACCGTTACCAGCCCCTGAATGTCTCCATACTCGTTGACGACCAGGCCGACTTTCTTTTTGTTGCGCTGAAACTTCACCAACTGTGTGCTGAGTGGCGTACCTTCCGGGACAAAATAGATTTCGTCCGCGGCGCGTAGCATGGTTTCTTTGGTGAACTCTTTTTTCTCCGACATGAGTCGCCAGGCTTCACGCACACGCAGCATACTGATGGCGTCGTCCAGCGAATCACGGTAGAGCACGATGCGCCCGTGAGGTGAGTGGGAGAGTTGGCGCAGAATCGATTTCCAGTCATCGTTGATATCAATACCGATAATTTCACTGCGCGGCACCATGATGTCATCGACGGTCATTTTTTCCAGATCTAGCACCGAAAGCAGCATATCCTGATTGCGACGGGAAATTTGTGAGCGCGATTCGTGCACGATGGTGCGCAACTCTTCTTTGCTCAAAGAGCCGCTAACCACAATATCGGTTTTGATGCCCATCATGCGCATTAACATGCGGGTAATAGCATTCAGCAACCAGACCAGCGGCATCATCAAAATTTGCAGCGGTGCTAACAGAAAACTACTCGGATAAGCGACTTTTTCCGGGTACAGCGCGGCAATGGTTTTCGGCAATACTTCAGCAAAAACCAGTACGACAAAAGTCAGCACACCAGTCGCAATTGCCACGCCCGCATCGCCGTACAAACGCATCCCGACAATAGTGCCGAGCGCGGAGGCAAGAATATTGACCAGGTTATTGCCGATTAACACAAGGCTAATCAGGCGGTCTGGCTTACGCAGCAATTTTTCGACGCGTTTGGCCGAGCGATTACCCTGTTTCGCCATATGTCGCAGACGATAGCGGTTGAGGGTCATCATTCCGGTTTCGGACCCGGAAAAATAGGCTGAAATGACCACCATGATGATCAGAATAATGATCAACGTAGTAGTAGAAATGTGTTCCAGGGGAAACTCCTTTTCTGGGTTTAGCTGATTAACTGCTGGACAATTCGGCTGCCGAAGTAGGCCAGTGTCAGAATGACTGCGCCCGCAACGTTAAACCAGACGACGCGGCGTCCACGCCATCCTTCATGGTAATGTCCCCACAGCAGCACAATATAGACAAACCACGCCACGATAGAGAGCACAGCCTTGTCGATATTTTCCATGCTAAATAGGTTGTGCATGTAGAACAGGCCAGTGCAAAGCGTGAGCGTTAGCAGCACCACGCCAATCTGCGTGATGTGGAACATTTTACGCTCGATACTCATCAATGGCGGCATTTCCTGGTTAAATGCCAGCTTCTTGTTCTTCAGTTGGTAATCAATCCACGCCAGTTGCAGCGCGTACAGGGCGGCGATAATTAGCGTGGCATAGGAAAAGAGCGATAAGCCAATGTGCACCAGCATCCCAGGCGTTGCTTCCAGATGGGTGATGTATTCATTGGGCATGAAGGTCGCCAGCGCCAGGTTGATAAGCGCAAAGGCATAGACAATGGGTAGCAGCAACCAGCCACGATTGCGAGAAGCCACAATGGTCATTACCGTACAGATCATCAAACTGACCAATGAACCAACGTTCAGCAGGCTGAGGTTTTGTCCGCTATCACCGTCGGGCAGGATGCGGGCTTCCAGAGCGATTGCGTGGCAGACCAGCGCAATGACCGCAGAAATAATAGCCATGCGCCGCCAGCCGCCGTTTTTTTGCAGCAGACCGGGAACAATCAGCGCAAGACTGACGGAGTAGGCGACAAGCGCGAGCAGAGCAAAAACGGGCATAGTAATGTCGACAGTTTGAGCAATAAGAAAGAGAAGCAGTATAGCGTCAGGTGAACGCTGCTCCAACCGTTGCATAACAACAAAGACGCCTTCATGTTATACTGCGGCAAAATACTGATGATGTGTCGCGATTGCGGCCAACCGTTTCCACCCCAGGCGAGAGACAATGTTTGATAATTTAACCGATCGTTTGTCGCGCACGCTGCGCAATATCAGTGGCCGTGGACGCCTCACTGAAGACAACGTAAAAGATACGCTGCGCGAAGTGCGCATGGCGCTGCTGGAGGCGGACGTCGCTCTGCCGGTAGTGCGTGAGTTTATCAATCGCGTAAAAGAGAAAGCGGTTGGTCATGAAGTTAATAAGAGCCTGACGCCGGGGCAGGAGTTCGTCAAAATCGTCCGTAACGAACTGGTTGCGGCGATGGGCGAAGAGAACCAGACCCTGAACCTGGCTGCGCAACCGCCTGCGGTCGTGCTGATGGCGGGCCTGCAAGGTGCCGGTAAAACAACCAGCGTGGGTAAACTCGGTAAGTTCCTGCGCGAGAAGCACAAGAAGAAAGTGCTGGTGGTTTCTGCCGACGTTTATCGCCCGGCGGCAATCAAACAGCTTGAGACGCTGGCAGAGCAGGTGGGCGTTGATTTCTTCCCTTCTGATGTTGGTCAGAAGCCGGTAGATATCGTTAACGCGGCGTTGAAAGAAGCCAAACTGAAATTCTACGACGTGCTGCTGGTGGATACAGCCGGTCGTCTGCACGTTGACGAAGCGATGATGGACGAGATCAAACAAGTCCATGCGTCGATTAACCCGGTTGAAACCCTGTTTGTGGTTGACGCCATGACCGGTCAGGATGCCGCGAATACCGCGAAAGCCTTCAACGAAGCGCTGCCGCTTACCGGCGTAGTGTTGACCAAAGTGGACGGCGATGCCCGCGGCGGTGCGGCGCTCTCTATTCGTCACATCACTGGCAAACCGATCAAGTTCCTCGGTGTTGGCGAGAAAACAGAGGCGCTGGAGCCGTTCCACCCGGACCGTATCGCTTCCCGTATTCTCGGCATGGGCGATGTTCTGTCGCTGATCGAAGATATCGAAAGCAAAGTTGACCGTGCGCAGGCAGAGAAATTAGCCAGCAAGCTGAAAAAAGGCGACGGCTTCGATCTCAACGACTTCCTTGAGCAACTGCGGCAGATGAAAAATATGGGCGGCATGGCTAGCCTGATGGGCAAGCTGCCGGGCATGGGGCAGATCCCGGATAACGTCAAGTCGCAGATGGACGATAAAGTGCTGGTGCGTATGGAAGCCATCATCAACTCGATGACGATGAAAGAGCGCGCTAAGCCAGAAATCATCAAAGGTTCGCGTAAGCGTCGTATCGCTGCCGGTTGCGGTATGCAGGTGCAGGACGTTAACCGCCTTCTGAAGCAGTTCGACGACATGCAGCGCATGATGAAGAAAATGAAGAAGGGCGGAATGGCGAAGATGATGAGAAGCATGAAAGGGATGATGCCACCGGGATTTCCTGGTCGCTAAATAACCTTATGCGACAGAGTTATTAACTGCTGATTGCATTTTCTCCAGAAATCAGTAAAATTTTCGGGCTTTTAATATGACACCGGACTCCGTTCCTCGATGGGGTCCGGTTGTTTTATTCACACAAGAGGATGTTATGGTAACTATTCGTTTAGCACGTCACGGCGCTAAAAAGCGTCCGTTCTACCAGGTTGTTGTCGCTGACAGCCGTAATGCACGCAACGGTCGCTTCATCGAGCGCGTTGGTTTCTTCAACCCAATCGCTAGCGAAAAAGAAGAAGGCACTCGCCTGGATCTGGATCGCATCGCTCACTGGGTTGGCCAGGGCGCAACTATTTCTGATCGCGTTGCTGCGCTGATCAAAGAAGTCAACAAAGCAGCTTAATCTGTCACGGTGGTCATGATGAGCAAACAACTCACCGCGCAAGCACCTGTTGATCCCATCGTTTTGGGAAAAATGGGTTCGTCTTACGGTATTCGTGGGTGGCTCAGAGTGTTTTCTTCCACCGAAGACGCCGAAAGCATTTTTGACTATCAGCCCTGGTTTATCCAGAAGGCGGGTCAGTGGCAGCAAGTCCAGCTGGAAAGCTGGAAGCACCACAATCAGGACATGATCATCAAGCTGAAAGGCGTTGACGATCGTGATGCGGCGAACCTGCTGACGAATTGTGAAATTGTCGTGGATTCTTCGCAACTGCCTCAGCTTGAAGAGGGCGACTACTACTGGAAAGACCTGATGGGCTGCCAGGTAGTAACCACTGAAGGCTACGATCTCGGTAAAGTCGTCGATATGATGGAAACCGGATCTAATGACGTTCTCGTCATTAAGGCAAACCTGAAAGATGCGTTTGGTATCAAGGAACGTCTCGTACCGTTCCTCGATGGGCAGGTTATCAAGAAAGTCGATCTCACTACTCGTTCAATCGAAGTAGATTGGGATCCTGGTTTTTAAACCACCGGATAAACGGTAAAAGACGGCGCTATGTGGATTGGCATAATTAGCCTGTTTCCTGAAATGTTCCGCGCAATTACCGATTACGGGGTAACTGGCCGGGCAGTTAAAAATGGCCTGCTGAGCATCCAGAGCTGGAGTCCTCGCGACTTCACGCATGACCGGCACCGTACCGTGGACGATCGTCCTTACGGCGGCGGACCGGGGATGTTAATGATGGTGCAACCCTTGCGGGACGCCATTCATGCAGCAAAAGCCGCGGCGGGTGAAGGCGCAAAGGTGATATATCTGTCACCACAGGGACGCAAGCTTGATCAAGCGGGCGTCAGCGAACTGGCAACGAATCAAAAATTGATTCTGGTGTGCGGTCGCTACGAAGGTATAGATGAGCGCGTGATCCAAACCGAAATTGACGAAGAATGGTCAATCGGCGATTACGTTCTCAGTGGTGGTGAGTTACCAGCAATGACGCTGATTGACTCCGTTTCCCGGTTTATTCCGGGAGTACTGGGACATGAAGCATCGGCAACGGAAGATTCCTTTGCTGAAGGATTGCTGGATTGCCCGCACTATACGCGGCCTGAGGTATTAGAAGGGATGGAAGTTCCGTCAGTGTTACTGTCGGGCAACCATGCCGAGATACGTCGCTGGCGTTTGAAACAGTCGCTGGGCCGTACCTGGCTTAGAAGACCTGAACTTCTGGAAAACCTGGCTCTGACTGAAGAGCAAGCAAGGTTGCTGGCGGAGTTCAAAACGGAACACGCACAACAGCAACATAAACATGATGGGATGGCGTAAGCCCCCGAGATATCAGTTTACCCAGGATAAGAGATTAAATTATGAGCAACATTATTAAGCAACTTGAACAAGAGCAGATGAAGCAGGACGTACCTTCCTTCCGTCCGGGTGATACCGTGGAAGTGAAAGTATGGGTTGTTGAAGGTTCCAAAAAACGTCTGCAGGCATTCGAGGGCGTGGTTATCGCTATTCGTAACCGCGGTCTGCACTCTGCATTCACTGTTCGTAAAATTTCCAACGGCGAAGGCGTTGAGCGTGTCTTCCAGACTCACTCTCCGGTAGTTGACAGCATTTCTGTCAAACGTCGTGGTGCTGTTCGTAAAGCTAAACTGTACTACCTGCGTGAGCGTACTGGTAAGGCTGCTCGTATCAAAGAGCGTCTTAACTAAGATTTCGCTTAAGCGACATCCTGTTAAGAAGGGCTGGCCAATTGGCTGGCCCTTTTTTTATTTATTGAAATTGCGTTTACGGTGCACTAATCACCACAGCGACGCGACGGTTCTCGGCGCGACCCTGTGCGGTCTTGTTACTGGCGATGGGGTATTTTTTCCCTAAGCCCTGAGTGGTGAGATTGCTGCGAGGAATTTGTCCACCTTCTGCCCACGCATCGGCGACGACATTTGCCCGCTTCAGCGATAAAGCTTCGTTGTAACTGTCCTCGCCGTAATTGTCGGTATGTCCATCCATACGGGCATGGGTTAAGCCTGTGGAGGTCAGTTTTGCGGCCATGGTCTGGATCTGTTGCTGACTTTCCGGGAGCAGTTTGTAGTCATTTTTAGCAAACAGAATGGTATCAGATAAGCCCAGCGACCAGTCGCCAGCGGATTCAGTAAAACCATAAGACTGCATAGCGGCGACTTGTTCTGGAGTAAACTTCCCTTGTGGTGACTGGCAGCCAGTCAGTATCAGTGAAGAGAACACCAGGGGAACTACCAGTTGCTTTATCATGTAGATATTTCCTTGTTATTTCACCAGCTTTTTAGCGCGCTGGTGTTTGGCCTGATACATATTATGGTCGGCCAGCTCTTGTAATTTTTCGGCGGAGACGTGCTCAATGGTCATCGCGTAACCAATGCTTAATGTCATAGTGGTTTGATGGCCATTATTAAGATCGAATGGTCGATTAAAAATTTGTGTCAGTGCCGTGCAAATCCGCTGCACTTCAGATTCCGACTGCACGCCATAGAGGACCATAGCGAATTCATCGCCGCCAATGCGGTATGCCTGATGTCGCAGCCCACCAAATTCAGCTAATCGTTTTGCCACTTCAATCAAGACCTGATCTCCCGTCGCATGACCCCAGGTATCATTGATATATTTGAAATTATCGCCATCAAGAAACAGTAATGCCGACGTTTTTCGGGCATCGGAACTGTTCATCAACGTGTTGATGCCGCTACGAAACGCTGCGCGGTTAGCCAGCCCGGTTAATGGGTCATGTAGCGCGGTACGTAGAAGCTGCGCATTTTTGGCCTGTAAGCGAAGCTGCCACTCTTCCATTTCATCCAGCAGACTGTTGAAGTCGAGAGCGAAGCGGTGAAACTCTGCGATACGTTCTTCCGAAACTCGTCGGGAAAAATTGCGGTTGGAACGCACATCATGTACGACATCGGTGATGTTTTTTAACGCTTCAACCAGACCATTGTGCAAATGGCGGGTGAGGGTAATCGCGATGCCTGATGCCAGCAGAATACATGCAGTCAGGACAGCGAGTGAAAACCAGATAAAATGGCTAATTGAGCTGTCGCGTGCGGTTAACTGCACTTCGCCAATAGTTTCGCCATTGTGGCGAATCGGCTGAATGACGGGAGCCGGAAAGAGCCAGTGGCTAATGAAATTACTGAAGGTATCTCCCGGTTCTCTGGCAGTGTAGTGCCAGGAAGCAATAATGTTTTGCTGATTATCACGCACTTCTGCGGTTGAAAATTGGCCTTGCTGACCTAGTGCGGCCAGAGTTTCTGTTGCTGCAGGACCATCGGCAAAAACGACCGCAGCTTCCAGGCTGTAAGTCATTGTTGCAGCGGTTAGTGCCAGGTTTTTTTGCGCGTATTGTTTCAGGGTTAGTACTGACGTCACGGAAAGCAGCAGCCAGATCAGCGTCATAGTGATAAATATGCTGGTCATGCTGATGTTGCGTAATGCTCTTTTAAACGTGGGGCGCTTATGAAGAGAATTATCGTTATCCATCGTTTTTCTTCCGTGCGAGCATTAAGACATCCGGGTTGACCTTAACACCACTACGCGATAAGGCATCCAGGTTTACGGCAAACCTGACGTTATTATTGTTGATGACCAGACAAAATGCGCTGCCAATAATGCACTCGGTATTTTGTTCGGCAATTAATAATAACGCCTTAGACGGATATTGTTCGATTAATTCTGTCTGGAATGTCGGTGACTCGCTGCCAAAATAAAAAGCATTGCAGCCTGAAATCATCGCCTCTTGTTTGTTGTTAACGATGACAGGCAGATAAGGCAAAGGTGTCGCACCTTTCTCTTGCAGGGCGGTGCTAAATCGTGAAGATGAAAAAATACATAGTCTTGGTGGACCAGATACCGTCGGCCAGCGAGTGTAGCTTACGATACCGGAAACCATTAAACGCACATTTTTCGCAACGTCAGTGGTTTCCTGAGCGAGTAATGGCGCGCCTGCCAGAAGGAATAGCAGCAGTAAGAACAGTAGGTGAGAAAAGCGCATTCAGGGATCCTCACCATCTTCGCTCGAAACGTATCGAAAATTTTTCAGAATGTTCATTAAAATATCATTCTTTTGTGTGGTCGTCATCCAGAAGAGAATTAAAAATCGAATAAGCTAAATCTTATGATTAATTTTGTGGTGGGATTTAAATTAATTAAGTCTCATCGTGCGGGCATTTTCATCAGCTCCTTTTTGCCATACTTCATGCAATTGGCTGGCATTTTCTACATTATTGCAGCTGGCAGGGAAACTTTTACCGGAAAGCCCTCGGGCATAAGTAAAATCGACCTGGCAGGTTTTCTTTTGCCCTTCGGCATATCCTTTAAGATATATCCCCCGATCAGCCTGTGAATCGTTAAAAGCATCGTCATTTTTTATAGCAACGCCTGATATCGCATCTTCCATACCAACATCATACCAGTCAGTACTGGTCAAGGTTGGTGCGTGAGTATAGGGATCAATCTGACAGCCGCTAACAACCAAAGCTAACAAAGAGGCGATAAAGTGTTTCATTGTTTTTTCTCCTTTTTCAAAGCATAGCGGATTGTTTTTATTGTGTGTGTAAATTTATTTGTACATCTATTGGTGGTTAAAACGTATATGAATTGCTTGTGTAAACTATTATTTACGAAATATGGATTGAAATCTTTACTCGTTGTGATATCGTTGCGTCATCCTCGCTGAGGATCAACTATCGCAAACGAGCATAAACAGGATCGCCATCATGCAAAAAGACGCGCTGAACAACGTACATATTACCGACGAACAGGTTCTGATGACCCCGGAACAGTTGAAGGCAGCTTTTCCATTAAGCCGACAACAAGAGGCCCAGATTGCTGATTCGCGTAAAACTATTTCAGATATCATCGCCGGGCGCGATCCCCGGCTGCTGGTAGTGTGTGGTCCCTGTTCCATTCATGATCCTGAAACTGCACTGGAATATGCTCGTCGATTTAAAGCCCTTGCCGCAGAGGTCAGCGATAGCCTCTATTTGGTGATGCGCGTCTATTTTGAAAAGCCCCGTACCACTGTCGGCTGGAAAGGGTTGATTAACGATCCACATATGGATGGCTCCTTTGATGTTGAAACAGGATTAAAGATTGCACGTAAGTTGCTGTTGGAACTGGTAGATATGGGATTACCGTTGGCGACGGAAGCGTTAGATCCAAACAGCCCGCAATATTTGGGTGATCTATTTAGCTGGTCGGCAATTGGTGCTCGTACCACGGAATCGCAAACGCACCGTGAAATGGCATCCGGGCTTTCCATGCCGGTTGGTTTTAAAAACGGCACTGATGGCAGTCTGGCAACGGCAATCAATGCTATGCGTGCCGCTGCACAACCGCATCGCTTTGTTGGTATTAATCAGGCAGGACAGGTGGCGCTGCTACAAACTCAGGGTAATCCGGACGGACATGTGATCCTGCGTGGCGGAAAAGCACCGAACTATAGCCCGGCGGATGTCGCGCAATGTGAAAAAGAGATGGAACAGGCGGGACTGCGCCCCTCACTGATGGTAGATTGCAGCCACGGTAATTCCAATAAAGATTATCGCCGTCAGCCTGCGGTGGCAGAATCCGTGGTTGCCCAAATTAAAGATGGCAATCGCTCAATTATTGGTCTGATGATCGAAAGTAACATCCACGAAGGCAATCAGTCTTCCGAGCAACCGCGCAGTGAAATGAAATACGGTGTATCCGTAACAGATGCCTGCATAAGCTGGGAAATGACCGATGCCTTGCTGCGTGAAATTCATCAGGATCTGAATGGGCAGCTGACGGCACGCGTGGCTTAAGAGGTTTATTATGGTTGCTGAGTTGACCGCATTGCGCGATCAAATTGATGAAGTCGATAAAGAGCTGCTGAATTTATTAGCAAAGCGTCTGGAGCTGGTTGCCGAAGTCGGTGAGGTGAAAAGCCGCTTTGGGTTGCCCATTTATGTACCGGAGCGCGAGGCATCCATGCTGGCCTCGCGGCGCGCAGAGGCGGAAGCCCTCGGCGTTCCGCCAGATCTGATTGAAGATGTTCTGCGTCGGGTAATGCGTGAGTCCTACTCCAGCGAAAACGACAAAGGATTTAAAACGCTTTGTCCGTCACTACGTCCGGTAGTTATTGTTGGTGGCGGCGGTCAGATGGGGCGCTTGTTCGAGAAGATGTTGACGCTCTCTGGCTATCAGGTACGGATTCTGGAGCAACATGACTGGGATCGCGCGGATGAGATTGTTGCCGATGCCGGTATGGTGATTGTCAGCGTGCCGATTCATGTTACAGAACAAGTTATCGGCAAATTACCACGTTTACCGCAAGACTGTATTCTGGTCGATCTGGCATCAGTGAAAAATGGGCCGTTACAGGCCATGCTGGCGGCGCATGATGGTCCAGTGCTGGGGCTTCACCCGATGTTTGGTCCGGATAGCGGCAGCCTGGCGAAGCAGGTCGTGGTCTGGTGTGATGGACGCCAGCCAGAAGCGTACCAATGGTTTCTTGAACAAATTCAGGTCTGGGGCGCGCGACTGCATCGCATTAGCGCCGTCGAACATGATCAGAATATGGCGTTTATCCAGGCGTTGCGCCACTTTGCCACTTTTGCTTATGGCCTGCATCTGGCAGAAGAAAATGTTCAGCTTGAGCAGCTTCTGGCACTCTCTTCGCCCATATATCGTCTTGAGCTGGCGATGGTCGGGCGACTGTTTGCCCAGGATCCGCAGCTTTATGCCGACATTATTATGTCTTCAGAACGTAATCTGGCATTGATCAAACGTTACTATAAGCGTTTTGGTGAGGCGATTGAGTTGCTGGAGCAGGGCGATAAGCAGGCGTTTATTGACAGCTTCCGCAAGGTGGAGCACTGGTTTGGCGATTACGCACAACGCTTCCAGAATGAAAGCCGCGTATTATTGCGTCAGGCGAACGATAGCCGCCAGTAATAACCCTGTGCCGGATGATTCACATCATCCGGCTTTTTTCATCAGGTTGGATCAACAGGCACTACGTTTTCACTTGGGTAACAGCCCAATACCTTCATTGAACGGGTGATTTCCCCTAACTCTTTTAACGCCTTTTGCATTTCCACGGATTCAAGATTGGCCTGAATATCCAGATAAAACATCTCTTCCCACGGATTACCGTGAATCGGGCGTGATTCCAGACGGGTCATAATCAGATTGTGGTTGCGCAATACCAGCAACGCTTCAACCAGAGCACCGGCTTGTTGTCCGGTAGCCATTAACAGTGTGGTTTTTGCCGGAACCTGGTCAGACACGTTAATGGCTTTACGTGCCAGCACCACAAATCGGGTGAAGTTTTGTCGTTGATTCGCCTCAATGCGCTCCAGTACCTGTAAACCGTACAAGGAACCGCCAGCTTCGCTTCCCAACGCAGCAACATGCGGTGATTTTTCCTGTGCAACTTTTTCCATTGCCGCAGACGTACTCTCGGTATATTCAATCTTCCAGTACGGGTAACGGTTAAGGAATTTGCTGCATTGCTGGAACGGCTGCGGGTGGCTGTAGACCGTGTTGATAGTCGATAAATCGGTGGTGCCGGAAACCAGCAAACAATGG
Source organism: Escherichia sp. E14V7 (assembly GCF_004212225.1). Taxonomy (NCBI): domain Bacteria; kingdom Pseudomonadati; phylum Pseudomonadota; class Gammaproteobacteria; order Enterobacterales; family Enterobacteriaceae; genus Escherichia; species Escherichia sp. E14V7. Next base: position 6,969 of record NZ_RHJJ01000023.1, on the reverse strand, counting down.
TCGATAGTTAACGTCATCTCGCCAACAATCGACAAGCTGGTATGTTGCAGCAGATCGTAAACGTCGTTTATGGCACCGGAGCTGGTGTTTTCGATCGGTACGACGGCATAGTCGGCCTGGCCGGTTTCCACCTGATTAAAAATATCGGCAAATTTGGCGCAGCCGCTTTCAATGAATTGCTCAAAGTGACGGGCAGCGTACTGGCGCGCCGCAAGATGTGAATAAGAGCCTTTGGGCCCGAGAAAAGCAATGCGGGCTGAGTGTGGATTAATTTTATTGAGATGCTGCTGGAGTAAAGCCTGCTGAGTTAATACGGAATCTTCAATGATGAGCTGGAACAGGCGAGTAATGTAGTGGGCATCCAGATGGTGTGTCTTACCAAGCGTAATTAATCTTTCCAGCAAATCGCGCTCACGATCGATATCACGCACCGGGCGATGAGAAAGCAGTTTGGCTTTTCCCACCTCAACGGCTAGCTCGCGCCGCTCTGCCAGTAACGCCAGCAATTTTTCGTCCAGCGTGCTAATTTTCTCGCGCAGCGCCAGTAACGGGTTTTCCGATGTCATAGTGTTGCCTTTTTTGTTATCAATAAAAAAGGCCTCCCGATTTGGGAGGCCTTATTGTTCGTCTTCACATTCTGTTTCACACGACGAAACGCCTCCCATTCAGGGGAAGGTAAAAAAGAATGCGAAGAAAAACGGCGTTTGTTTCATGTTTGTTTCCTTAAGCGACTTCAGTACAGTACCCGTACTGTTTTCATGCTGTCAACAAAAAACGCGCCCGAAGGCGCGTTGGCGATACACTCAATATAAAGGACTACTCTTCTTCAACTTCTTCGACGAAGTTGGCGTCTTTCACCGACGTTGCGGCACGACGTGCTTCGCCTTTGTGCTGCAGTTTATTGAGCTGCCGTTCCAGCTTGTTGATCAATTCGTTAATAGCGGTGTACATATCTTCATGTTTGCCACTGGCAACCAGAACGCCGTTAGGTGTATTGATAGTGGCGTCAGCAACGAACCCTTGTGGTTCCTTGGACAGAATGATATGCGGATTAATCAGGTGCGTTTGCCATTTTTCCAGTTTGGCGAGACGGTCTTCGACATGTTGGCGGATTGCCGGAGTAATTTCCATTTGTTTGCTGGTAATGTTCATTGTCATAAATTTTACCTCTTGTCTTCCCGTCTTGGTGAATTCAGCATACCGCTCCTGATGTCAAAATGTGTGATGAAAATCTCATAATTTTGTCACTTTTTGTCAACGAAGTTTTTTTGTGAGAAATCGCAGGAAGAGGTGTTTTTTTACTTGAGGAATGTCTCAAAGCGAGCCATATTTGATAGGATCAGTCGCGACTGAATCGCTTTAGTTAGCGTTCAAATCGAATAAAAAACGGCAGCTCCAGGGCTGCCGTTTTGCGTATATCACACCAGTTAAGTGTTGCTGCTGTTAGCGGCAATAATTTTCGCGACTTTTTCAGCCTGAGCGTTCATCTGCATCTGGCGGTAAGCATTTTCCATCAGCGGCAGCGCATCACGTGTAGCCTGGGTATCCGGGTAGTCACGCAGCATGCCTTCGACGCGGTTGACGACGGCAACCCATGCGCCACGTTCGGTGTAGTACTCTGCAACGGAGTATTCATATTTCGCCAGACGATCTTTCAGGAACACCAGACGTTTGGTTGCATCAGTGGTGTACTGGCTGTTTGGATAGCCGCGCACCAGTTTGGAAAAGTCACTAAACGCAGCTCGGGCATGTTGAGGATCGCGATCGCTACGGTCAACGCCAAAGAACCCTTGCAGCGCACTGTCATCCAGCGCCATATTGGTCAGGCCACGCATGTACATGACATAATCGATATTCGGATGGGTCGGGTTGAGGCGAATAAAACGATCGATGGCAGCCTGTGCTAACGGCAGATCGGCGTTTTTATAGTAGGCGTAGATGAGATCCAGCTGCACCTGCTGCGAATACGGACCAAACGGATAGCGATTATCTAACGCTTCCAGTTGCGTTATTGCCTGTCTCCAGTTACCGTCCTGCAGCTTTTGTTGTGCAGTCGCGTAAATTTCATTTGGCGGATTATCAGGTACTTCTTCCTTTGACCCCGAGCAACCCGCCAAAAATAGGCTTAGTGTGGCGGCTGCCACCAGATATTTCATGCGCGTCATGACGTTTTGACTTTCCTCAAAATGTAATACGGGAGATTCTCTGTTCCTGCTCCCGGTTAAGACCAGCTACAATAGCACACTATATTAAACGGCAAAGCCGTAAAACCCCAACGATAAACGAAGAAGCAGTATATATGGCACAACGAGTAGAACTCACTGCAACAGTGTCCGAAAACCAACTCGGTCAACGCTTAGATCAGGCTTTAGCCGAAATGTTCCCGGATTATTCACGTTCGCGAATAAAAGAATGGATCCTCGACCAGCGCGTGCTGGTTAACGGCAAAGTTTGTGATAAGCCGAAAGAAAAAGTATTAGGTGGCGAGCTGGTGGCCATCAACGCCGAGATTGAAGAAGAAGCGCGTTTTGAACCGCAGGATATCCCGCTGGATATCGTCTATGAAGATGAAGACATCATCGTCATTAATAAACCGCGCGACCTGGTGGTACATCCTGGCGCGGGTAACCCGGATGGCACGGTATTGAATGCGTTGCTTCATTACTATCCACCCATTGCCGATGTACCGCGTGCGGGTATTGTCCATCGTCTGGATAAAGACACCACTGGCCTGATGGTTGTGGCAAAAACCGTTCCAGCCCAGACGCGCCTGGTGGAATCTCTGCAACGACGTGAAATTACTCGTGAGTATGAAGCGGTAGCAATTGGTCATATGACTGCTGGTGGCACGGTGGATGAGCCAATCAGCCGCCACCCGACCAAACGTACTCACATGGCGGTACATCCCATGGGCAAACCGGCGGTCACTCACTATCGCATTATGGAACACTTCCGTGTGCACACGCGTCTGCGGCTGCGTCTGGAAACTGGACGTACGCACCAGATCCGCGTGCATATGGCCCATATCACCCATCCACTGGTGGGCGATCCGGTTTATGGTGGCCGTCCGCGTCCGCCAAAAGGTGCTTCGGAAGCGTTTATCTCCACGCTGCGTAAGTTTGACCGCCAGGCGCTACATGCAACCATGCTGCGTCTTTATCACCCGATCTCCGGCATCGAAATGGAATGGCATGCGCCTATTCCGCAAGATATGGTGGAGCTGATTGAGGTGATGCGCGCCGATTTCGAAGAGCATAAGGATGAAGTGGACTGGTTATGAGTAAGCTGATTGTCCCGCAGTGGCCGCTGCCAAAAGGTGTTGCGGCCTGTAGCTCTACCCGTATCGGCGGCGTGAGCTTGCCGCCCTACGACTCGCTCAACCTCGGTGCTCATTGTGGTGATAACCCGGAGCACGTCGAGGAAAATCGCAAGCGGCTTTTTGCTGCGGGTAATTTGCCTTCAAAACCGGTCTGGCTTGAGCAGGTACACGGTAAAGATGTGCTTAAGCTTACTGGCGAACCTTATACCTCAAAACGGGCGGATGCCTCGTATAGCAACACACCCGGCACGGTTTGTGCCGTAATGACAGCCGATTGCCTGCCTGTGCTGTTTTGCAATCGGGCAGGAACGGAAGTCGCGGCTGCCCATGCTGGCTGGCGTGGACTGTGCGCAGGCGTGCTGGAAGAGACGGTTTCCTGCTTTGCCGATAAGCCCGAAAACATTCTTACCTGGTTGGGGCCGGCAATCGGTCCACGCGCGTTTGAAGTGGGGCCGGAGGTTCGCGAGGCGTTTATGGCAGTAGACGCCAACGCGAGTACAGCTTTCATTCAGCATGGTGATAAGTATCTGGCGGATATTTATCAGCTTGCCCGACAGCGTCTGGCGAGTGTTGGTGTTGAGCAAATTTTCGGCGGCGACCGTTGTACATATACGGAAAATGAGACTTTCTTCTCTTATCGTCGCGACAAGACCACCGGTCGTATGGCAAGTTTCATTTGGCTGATATAACCTAAAGAATCAAGACGATCCGGTACGCGTGATTTTCTTTTCACATTAATCTGGTCAATAACCTTGAATAATTGAGGGATGACCTCATTTAATCTCCAGTAGCAACTTTGATCCGTTATGGGAGGAGTTATGCGTCTGGATCGTCTTACTAATAAATTCCAGCTTGCTCTTGCCGATGCCCAATCACTTGCACTCGGGCACGACAACCAATTCATCGAACCACTTCATTTAATGAGCGCCCTGCTGAATCAGGAAGGGGGTTCGGTTAGTCCTTTATTAACATCCGCTGGCATTAATGCAGGCCAGTTGCGCACAGATATCACTCAGGCATTAAACCGTTTACCGCAGGTTGAAGGTACTGGTGGTGATGTCCAGCCATCACAGGATCTGGTGCGCGTTCTTAATCTTTGCGACAAGCTGGCGCAAAAACGTGGTGATAACTTTATCTCGTCAGAACTGTTCGTTCTGGCGGCACTTGAGTCTCGCGGCACGCTGGCCGACATCCTGAAAGCTGCAGGGGCGACCACCGCCAACATTACTCAAGCGATTGAACAAATGCGCGGAGGTGAAAGCGTGAACGATCAAGGAGCTGAAGACCAACGTCAGGCTTTGAAAAAATACACCATCGACCTTACCGAACGAGCCGAACAAGGCAAACTCGATCCGGTGATTGGTCGTGATGAAGAAATTCGCCGTACCATTCAGGTACTGCAACGTCGTACTAAAAATAACCCGGTGCTGATTGGTGAACCTGGTGTTGGTAAAACTGCCATCGTTGAAGGTCTGGCGCAGCGTATTATCAATGGCGAAGTGCCGGAAGGGCTGAAAGGCCGCCGCGTACTGGCGCTGGATATGGGCGCGCTGGTGGCTGGGGCGAAATATCGCGGTGAGTTTGAAGAACGTTTAAAAGGCGTGCTTAACGATCTCTCCAAACAGGAAGGCAACGTCATCCTGTTTATCGACGAATTACATACTATGGTTGGCGCAGGTAAAGCCGATGGCGCAATGGACGCCGGGAATATGCTGAAACCGGCACTGGCGCGTGGTGAACTGCACTGTGTGGGTGCTACGACGCTGGACGAATATCGCCAGTACATCGAAAAAGATGCTGCGTTGGAACGTCGCTTCCAGAAAGTGTTTGTTGCCGAGCCTTCTGTTGAAGACACCATTGCTATTCTGCGTGGCCTGAAAGAACGTTACGAGCTGCACCACCATGTGCAAATTACTGACCCGGCAATTGTTGCAGCGGCGACGTTGTCTCATCGCTACATTGCTGACCGTCAGCTGCCGGATAAGGCCATTGACCTGATCGATGAAGCAGCATCCAGCATTCGTATGCAGATTGACTCAAAACCAGAAGAACTCGACCGGCTCGATCGTCGTATCATCCAGCTCAAACTGGAACAACAGGCGTTAATGAAAGAGTCTGATGAAGCCAGTAAAAAACGCCTGGATATGCTCAACGAAGAACTGAGCGACAAAGAACGTCAGTACTCCGAGTTAGAAGAAGAGTGGAAAGCAGAGAAAGCGTCGCTCTCTGGTACGCAGACCATTAAAGCGGAACTGGAGCAGGCAAAAATCGCCATTGAACAGGCTCGCCGTGTAGGTGACCTGGCGCGGATGTCTGAACTGCAATACGGCAAAATCCCGGAACTGGAAAAGCAACTGGAAGCCGCAACGCAGCTCGAAGGTAAAACTATGCGTCTGTTGCGTAATAAAGTGACCGACGCCGAAATTGCCGAAGTGCTGGCGCGTTGGACGGGGATTCCGGTTTCTCGCATGATGGAAAGCGAGCGCGAAAAACTGCTGCGTATGGAGCAAGAACTGCACCAGCGCGTTATTGGTCAGAACGAAGCGGTTGATGCGGTATCTAATGCTATTCGTCGTAGCCGTGCGGGGCTGGCGGATCCAAATCGCCCGATTGGTTCATTCCTGTTCCTCGGCCCAACAGGTGTGGGTAAAACTGAACTTTGTAAGGCGCTGGCGAACTTTATGTTTGATAGCGACGAGGCGATGGTCCGTATCGATATGTCTGAGTTTATGGAGAAACACTCGGTGTCTCGTCTGGTTGGTGCGCCTCCGGGATATGTCGGTTATGAAGAAGGTGGCTACCTGACCGAAGCGGTGCGTCGTCGTCCGTATTCCGTCATCCTGCTGGATGAAGTGGAAAAAGCGCATCCGGATGTCTTCAACATTCTGTTGCAGGTACTGGATGATGGACGTTTGACTGACGGGCAGGGGAGAACGGTCGACTTCCGTAATACGGTGGTCATTATGACTTCTAACCTCGGTTCTGATCTGATTCAGGAACGCTTTGGTGAACTGGATTATGCGCGCATGAAAGAGCTGGTGCTCGGTGTGGTAAGCCATAACTTCCGTCCGGAATTCATTAACCGTATCGATGAAGTGGTAGTCTTCCATCCGCTGGGTGAACAGCACATTGCGTCGATTGCGCAGATTCAGTTGAAACGTCTGTACAAACGTCTGGAAGAACGTGGTTATGAAATCCACATTTCTGACGAGGCGCTGAAACTGCTGAGCGAGAACGGTTACGATCCGGTCTATGGCGCACGTCCTCTGAAACGTGCAATTCAGCAGCAGATCGAAAACCCGCTGGCACAGCAAATACTGTCTGGTGAATTGGTTCCGGGTAAAGTTATTCGCCTGGAAGTTAATGAAGACCGGATTGTCGCCGTCCAGTAAATAAGAAAAGCGAGCCCTTCGGGGCTCGCTTTTTGTCTAATTTCCAACCGGAAATGGTCGTTTTTAAGGTGTTTTGCTTAAGAATTGAACGAACGATAAATTTTTTATATTTTCCGCTTGTCTCTTCAGAATAACTCCCTATAATGCGCCACCATTGACACGGAACAACGGCAAACACGCCGCCGGGTCAGCGGGATTCTCCTGAGAATTCCGGCAGAGAAAAGCGAAAATAAACGCTTGACTCTGAAAGAGGAAAGC